>JAGQTK010000269.1 GCA_020439065.1 Microthrixaceae bacterium | reverse complement strand
CAGAATCGAGGACAACCCCATCCTCGGTACCGATGCCGGGCAGTGGGACAAGCTCGAGCACCAGCTCGCCGGCGCGCCTCGCGAGGTCGTGCTGCTGGCGGCCGAGCTCGTCTTCCTCCGCGAGCAGCCGGTCTTCAACGCGGCGCCGGCCACGCGGCGCGAACACCTCACGCGGGTGCTCAAGATGAGCGAGCCCGTCGCGTCAGTACCCGAGTGGATGAGCGGCTGCCTTGACCGTCCGACCGAGCGAGCCGGGTTCAGGGGCGGGCAGGGGTATAACGGTCGTCTGTGGAGGCTGTCGCGTGAATGTGTGGCGGGGTGGTGTGGTCAGTGGGGCGTCGGTCCCGACGCTCGAGCGGGCGGCGGTCTCGAGGGGCCGATGAGCGTCGTGCGCGCTGGTTGAGGACGCGTGTTGGACGCGGTCAGCTCGTTGGCTCCGCCGCGTTGGCCGGTCAGATCGCAGTGATCGGGGCGGCGGCTGTGGCGAGCAGGTGGCGGTGGAGCTTGCGGAGGTTGTGGGTCGCGGCGATGAGCTTCCACTCGGCTGCCGCGGCGTCGAAGCCGCGGCGGGTGAAAGAGCGGATTCCTCTGCCGGTTTTGATCTGACCGAAGACAGGCTCGATGATCCACTTGCGTTTGTCGTAGTGGACCCGTCCGGCCTTGCGGGACACCTTCCGGTCCATCTTGTCCATCAGCGTCGCGCCCGCGGGCAGGCGTCCGCGGGATCCGACGCGGGGCTTCCCGTGGCGCATGTTGCGTGCGGCGAGGTAGTAGTCCGGCCCGTCGTCGGGCAGGCCGGCGAGGACGGCTTCGGTGCAGTATCCGGCGTCGCCGAGCACGACCCCGATGGGCTCGGTGACACCGGCTGCGTCTAGCTCTCGGTTAGCGGCGGCGATCATCGGGGTGAGCTGGGCGGTGTCGCCGGTGTCCTGGGTGACGTCGCACGCGATGATGATCTGCGACTCGGTCGCGACCGCTTGCGCGTTGTAGCCCTGCACCCACCCGTTCCGGATCGGCATCATCCGTGACTCTGGGTCGGTCGTGTTCACTTTCGGCGGGTTCGTCTTCGGGGCCTTCTCCGCCGGGGGCTTGGGTTTGCGTCCCCGCAGCTTCTTCCCCGCCGCCTGCTCCTTCGCCGCGCGCTCGGCGAGGTGTGTGTCGTACTCGGCTTGGCGGGCCGCGTCGACCGCGTCAAGTCGCGCTTTCGCTGCCGCGAGCCGGGCGCGGCGGCTGGTGCGGTCGCGGAGATCGGCGGGGACCTCGTCACCGCGCATCCCCGCCCCGAACACCTCATCCTCGCCGGCGTCGGCAGCCTCGGCGGCGGCGATCAGTTCCTCGACCTGCTTCATGATCGCCTCACGCGTCCTGTTCGCATCCAGCGACGCGGACACGGAGATCTTCGTCCCATCGACCGCGATCGTGCCGACCTTGACCAGCCCCGCCTCGGCGCACATCGCCAGCACCTGCGTGAACAGACCCGCCAACGCGTCCGCATGGGTCGCGCGGAACCTCGCGATCGTGGTGTGATCGGGGACCAGATTGCCTGCGATGACACGGAACGCGACATCGACCTGGCAGGCCGCCTCGATCTTGCGGGACGACACCACCCCGGTGCAGTACGCATACAGCAGCAGCCCGGCCATCATCGACGGGTCATGTGCCGCGCCGCCGCGACCATCCGCCCGATACGCCTTCACGAACTCCGACAGATCCAGCTCCGCAACCGCGTCCAGCACGAACCACGCCAGATGATCCGGTGGCAGCCAGTCCATCAGCGACGGCGGCAACAAGAACGGCTGATCACGATCAACACCAACGAAGTTGTACCCCACAACCCCGATTATCCCAGATCAAGACACGAAACTGAGGCACCCAATCATGCGACACGCCCCGGATTCATGCAACAGCCTCTGTGGCTGCGTCTTATCTGGGCGGCCACGTTCGTCCGGGAATGGAGGGGGCGGCGCGAAGCGGAACGGTCGTCCGCCAAGTCTGACCCCTGGCGGATGCAGCAGATCATGCTCGATGCCGGAGACAGCGCCCCTGACTTCCGAAACGCTATGCAGTTCCTGGCTTTTCCGGCTGCGTTCGATCCGATCTCGTCGACGAACATGAAGACGCGGATCCGATCCGCGCTGGCGGACCGGATCGGAGGGTCGTCGGGGGATGACGCGGTCTCACTGGATC
>JAGQTK010000268.1 GCA_020439065.1 Microthrixaceae bacterium | reverse complement strand
GATCTTCGTCAAGGGCGAGGTCATCAAGACCGTGCCCGAGTCGGAGATCGTCGCCACCCTCATCGAGGAGGCGAATCGGATCGCCGCCGAGATGGGGCCCGACGCGAAGGTCGGCACGGCGCAGGTCGTCACCGGCTGAGCCCACCCGCTCAGCCCGGGTCGTCAGCGGGTGCGGCCCGCCGTCGCCGTCGCGGTGGCCGCCGCGCGGCTCGCTGCAGTGCAGCGTGCCGCCCGTGGCGTCGATGTCGTGCGTGTTGTCGATGCTCGTGCGCACCGCGCCCTCGAGCGCGCGGGCGATGTCGCGCAGCGGCAGCGCGGGGGCGCCGCTCGGTGCCGACTCCGCCGCGTACGGCACGTGGATGAAACCGGCGCGCATGCCCGGCGTGGCCGCGGCGGCGTCGAGGGCGTGGTAGCACACGTGGTTGCACACGAACGTGCCCGCGGTCATCGAGAGGGCGGCGGGGATGCCGGCGGCCGCGGCATCCCGAACGATCGCCTTCGCGGGCAGGGTCGTGAAGTAGGCGGCGGGGCCGCCCGGGAGCGAGGGTGCATCGGCCGGCTGTGCGCCGTCGTTGTCGGGGATGCGGGCATCCACGAGGTTGATCGCGACGCGCTCGGCGGTGACGGCGGCGCGCCCGCCCGCGAGGCCGGTGGCGATCACGATGTCGGGGGCGTGCTCTGCGATCAGCGCCCGCAGGGTGGCGGCCGCGCCCGCGAAGGTGACCGGCAACACGGCGGTCACGAGGCGCTCGGGGCCGCGCCACGACCGCGCGACCAGGCGCACGGCATCGCCGGAGGGGTTTGTCGCATCGTCGGCGAAGGGCTCGAACCCGGTCAGCAGCACGGTGGTCATGGCCTCAGGGTACGGCTCCGGGCGCTCGCGTGCGGGGGCACGTGTGCCGCAGCACGGGGCGCGGCGCGCGAAAGCCGGATAGCATCCAGGTTGGTCACGACGCACCACAAGGAGCATCAATGATGATTACTGCCTTTCGTCCCATCGCGCTCGCCGCGGCCGCGATCATGCTGACACTGGGCCTCGCCGCCTGCGCGGCCGACGCCCCCGCCGACCCGGGGCGCACCGCTGCCGCCGCGGATACCGCTGATGCCGCCGACGCTGCCGGGGCCGCCGATGCCGCTGATGCCGCCGACGTTGCTGATGCCGCCGACGCCGCTGCCGAAGGCTCCGCCGGCGGTGCATCCGGCGCACCGGGCGGCCGCGCGTTCGATGCCTCGCGCGGTGCGGTGATCAAGACGATCGAGATCGCGTTCAAGAGCAAGAACGCCTCGGCGACGTGGAACGGCGACGTGCTCGAGGTGTCGCTCGATGGCAAGGCCGACACCGTCACGGCGTCGATCCCGTGCCGCGCGGTCGAAGCCGTGATCGCCGACGGCGAGTCGGTCGTGCTCGTCTACCCGGATGGCACGGTGGACTGCGCCGAGCACACGGAGTAGGCCGAGCACACAGGGGAGGTCGAGGCGGGGCGCGGGCCGGCGCCGCGGATCACACCGCGCTGAACACCACGGTGCCGCTCGCGACGTCGGCCGTGTCGAGGCGCAGCTGCACCGCCGCGCCCGCGGGCGCCTGCAGCCCGTCGGCGTGCGCGGTGATGGGCGGGCTCGCGAGCTGCACCCGCGCGCCCTTGGCGCGTTCGCCGAGGACCACGGCCTGAAACTGCGCGCCCTCCCGGCCGTGCAGCACGGCCGCCTCGACGCGGTCGATCGACCCGGCGGCGAGCTGGCTTGCCCGGCTGCCGCTGCGGGCCATGAGCTTCGGCAGCTCGGGCAGGCTCTCGCGCGCCCACTCCGGCACGGGCCGGTCGTTCACGAGCGCGTCGCAGATCGTCAGCGTCCAGCGGTCGACCAGCCGGCGCAGCGGCGCCGTGGCGTGCGCGTACGGCGCGCCGATCGCCGCCTGCACCGCATCGGCCGGGGGCTCGCCGTCGAAGGCCGAGTACCCGGCACCGCGAAAGAGGGATGCCGCGGCATCCAGCACCGCCGCCGCCTCACCGTGTGCGCGGTCGACGCCGCGCAGGTAGCTGCCGTAGTCGATGTCTTCGGGCCAGGGGGCGCCAAGGGCCGCGACCCGGGCACGGAACGCCGCGATGTCTTCGGCCTCGGGCGCGGGCATCGTCCGCAGGATCCCGATGCCCCCGCGCAGCATGATCTGGGCGGCGGCCATGCCGGTCAGCAG
>JAGQTK010000267.1 GCA_020439065.1 Microthrixaceae bacterium | reverse complement strand
CCCGCCCGCCCGGGACGCGCTAGGGGCGCCCCTGCGCCTCGCGCTGCGCGTCGCGCGCGGCGATGCGGGCCAGCTGCTCGTTGTACTCGTTCAGCTCGGCGTCGCCCGTGCGATCGGCGTGCCGGTCGAGGCGCTTCTGCTCCTTGGTGTCGCTGCGGCTCCACTGGATCGCCAGGGTGATCGCGAGGATCAGCGACGGCACCTCGCCGACGCTCCACGCGATGCCGCCCCCGGACTGCTGGTCCTCCATCGGGGTCGGGCCCCAGGTGCGGCCCATGGCGCCGAACCATTCGGCCACGAACAGGCCCTCCTGCGCCATGATCGCCACGCCGAAGAACGCGTGCACGGCCATGGTCGCGAGCAGGAGCACGAGGCGGCCGGGGTACGGCAGGCGGTAGGGCACCGGGTCGATGCCGATCAGCGACTGGGCGAACAGGTAGCCCGAGATCAGGAAGTGCACGACCATCCACTGGTGGCCGAGGTGATCGACCATCGACCAGCGGAAGATGCCCGTGTAGTAGAAGACCCAGAGCGAGAGCACGAAGATCCCGGCGGTGACGAACGGGTTCGTGATCACCTTCGAGAAGGGGGTGTTGATCGCCCACATGATCCACTCGCGGCCGCCACGGGTGCCGTCGTCGCGTTTGCGGATCGTGCGCAGCGCGAGCGTGACGGGGGCGCCGAGCACGAGCAGGATCGGGATCGCCATCGCGAGCAGCATGTGCCCGATCATGTGCACGCTGAACAGGTACTCCTGGTAGGCGTTGATCGGGCCGTTGGTGACCCACAGCAGCGCCAGCACGCCGACGACCCACAAGATGGTGCGGTAGATCGGCCACGAGTCGCCGCGGCGGCGCAGGCGCCACACGGCGGCGAGGTAGAAGAACAGCCCGAAGCCGCACGCGACGATCCAGAGCAGGTCGACGTACCACTCGGTGAACCACTGCAGCGGGCCGAGCTCGGGCGGCAGCAGCCGGTCGGTCAAACGCTGCGCCGGGGTGGGGATCTCGGCGGGCTCCTGCGGTACCGGCGGGGCCGTGCGGGCGAGGGCGACGGCCACCCCGGAGGCGATGCCCATGAACGCCAGCTCGAGCAGGATCAGGCCCCAAAAACGGCGGTCGCCCGCGGCGCGTGCCTGCGCGAGCGACGCGCGCGCCGCGGCGTTCGACGCGCGCGTGGATGCGTTCGATCCGCGTGCGCCGCGCACGGTGGCTCCGGCGCCCGGAGCGGGGGTGGATGCCGCGGCCCTGGCATCCACCCGTTGCATCGCCGCCAGCTCGCGCTTGGAGGGGCCGACGATGCGCGCGATCAGCGAGCGCCGGTAGATCGCGCCCAGCACGCCGATCGCGAGCAGCGCGGCCACCTTGACGATGATGAGGATGCCGTACGGGGTGCCCAGCGCATCCCACTCGCCGACGCGCAGGGCCGCGCTCGCGTAGCCCGAGAAGGCCACGACGAGAAACGCGGCGAGGGCGAGCGATGAGTAGCGCAGCAGCACGCGGCCCATCCGCTCGCGGTCGATGACGGGGCGGATCACGACGAGCAGGATGAGCCCGCCGAGCCAGACCGCGGCGCCCACGAGGTGGAGGAAGAGCCCCGTGACGGCGATGTTGTGGCCCGCGGCGCCTGCGGTGTGGCCCTGCGTGGCCATCGGGTACAGTGCCGCGATCGAGAGCCCCAGCAGCAGCGCGGTGCCGAGCCAGCTGCGCACCGCGAAGGCCAGCACGGTGATGATGGCGCCGGCGATGACCGTCATCAGCCAGGCGCGGCCCATCGGGATGTCGAGCATGAACGCCGCAAGCTGCGCGCCGAACTCGGCGTCGGGGCGCACCTGGGTCGGAAACGCGTTCAGGTAGGTGAGGAAGGCGGTGAAGGCGCTCGCGACCGTGAAGACCGCCGCCGAGATGGATGCCACATCCAGCGCCGTCTCGAACTCCCGCTCGCCGCGCCGCAACGCGAACAGCGCGAGCACGAGCGTGCCGATGATGCCGGCGGCGCCGATATTGACGAACAGCCGCGCAACGGGCAGGCCCCAGCGCACGAACGGCCCCGCGTCGAGCAGCAGCTGCTCCTTGGCACCCCCGCCGAACGCGAGCCCGGCCGCCAGCGCGACGAGCGCGAAGACGAGCAGGATGACGGGACCGAGCAGGCGCAGACGACGGGGGGACACCCCCCAAGCCTACGTTTGCCCGGGGCGAGTATCGAACCG
>JAGQTK010000266.1 GCA_020439065.1 Microthrixaceae bacterium | reverse complement strand
AGTCTTCTCCCGATCCGGGGAAGGAGCCGGCCCCGCCCGCGGCGGCCGCTCAGTCCGAATCACATGTCCTCAGAGGCGAGGGCAGCAACGCTAACCAGGGAGGTTAACCATGCGACGATCACTGAAGATCGGCACCGCAGCAGCAGCGCTCATCGGCCTGTTCGCGCTTGCCGGGTGCACCACGGACCCCGGCGTCACGGCACCGTCGGATGAGCCGTCGGCGTCGAGCGGCGGCACGGCGAACGAATGGTTCGACCAGGCGATCTACGACAAGCAGTTCGCCGAGCGCTCCGTCATTCCCCAGGGCCCCGAAGACGAGGTCTACCTGCAGCACATCAACGCCGAGATGGTCGACACCTCGGCCTATGCGAGCCCGGGCGCGAAGAAGGCGTGCTTCGCCAACGCGTCGATCTCGAACCCCTGGCGTCAGACGGGCTGGATCACGATGAACCAGCAGCTCAAGGTGCTGCAGGATTCCGGTGCGATCAGCTCGATGGAGACCCGTGACGCGCAGGACTCGGATGACACGCAGATCGCCGACATCGACTACTTCATCGGCGAGGGCAACTGCGACGTGTTCATCATCTCGCCCAACAGCACCGCCGCCATGACGCCCGCCGTCGAGCGCGCGTGCGCGACGAACAAGCCGGTCATCGTCTTCGACCGTGGCGTCGAGACCGACTGCCCGGTCACGTTCATCCACCCCATCGGCGGCTTCGCCTGGGGCATCGACACGGCCGAGTTCCTCATCGAGAACCTGCAGAAGGGCGACAAGGTCGTCGGCCTGCGGATCCTCCCCGGCGTCGACGTGCTCGAGCAGCGCTGGGCGGCGGCCGAGAAGCTGTTCGCCGAGGCGGGCATCGAGGCGGTCGACTACTTCACCGGCGCCGACCCGGCGAAGATCAAGAGCATCATCAGCGACGAGCTCGCCAAGGGCGATGTCAAGGGCGTCTGGATGGACGCCGGCGACGGCGCCGTCGCGGCGATCGAGGCGTTCGAGGACGCGGGCGTCGACTACCCGGTGATGACCGGCGAGGACGAGATGTCGTTCCTGCGCAAGTGGAAGGCGACCGGGCTGACCGGCCTCGCCCCGGTGTACTCGAACTTCCAGTGGCGCACCCCGCTGCTGGCGGCCGCGATGATCTTCAAGGGCGAGCAGGTGCCCAAGGAGTGGGTCCTCCCGCAGAACCCGATCACGGCCGAGGAGGTCGACCGCTACCTCGCCGAGAACGAGGGCATGCCCGACGGTCACTACGCCAAGTTCGGCGGAGAGAACCTGCCCGGCTACCCCCAGGTGTGGCAGCAGCGCATCATCCCCTGACCGGGACGCGTCGCAGCGCGTGCGGCGGGATGGCACCGGCTCACGCCCGGGCCGTCCCGCCGTCGCGCGGCCGTCGGCGACGCGCACTCCTTCCCACCCGCTGCCTTCTCACCTTGGAGCACACCATGCGCAGGCCGATCGGCGTCAACACCTGGGTCTGGACCTCGCCGCTGGATGACCGGCGGCTCGAGCCGCTGCTGCGTCGCATCGCCGGCATGGGGTTCGACGCCGTCGAGCTACCGGTCGAACAGCCGGGCGACTGGGACCCGGCACGCGCGCGCGACCTCCTCGACGAGCTCGGGCTGCGGCCGGTCGTCGTCGGCGCGATGGGGCCCGGCCGCTCGCTGCTGGCTCGTGCCGGCGACGTCGCCGGCACGCAGGCGTACCTCCGCCACTGCCTCAGCGTCGCGCGCACGGTCGGCGCCTCGGTCGTCGCGGGGCCGTTCTATGCGCCGACCGGCGTCACGTGGCGCATGAGCGCCGGCGAGCGGGCGGATGCCACGGCCGAGCTGCGCGCCTCGCTCGCGCCCCTCGCGGCGGAGGCAGCCGATGCAGGCTCGACGCTGGCGATCGAGCCGCTCAACCGCTACGAGACCAGTCTGATCAACACCGTGGCCCAGGGGCTCGACGCGCTCGGGCCGCTGCTCGGGCCGGGCCTGGGCCTCGCGCTCGACAGCTACCACCTGAACATCGAGGAGCAGCGCCCGGTCGAGGCGATTCGCGCCGCCGGTCGCGCCATCGCCTACGTCCAGGTGTGCGGCAACGACCGCGGCCCGGTCGGCGACGACCACACCGACTGGCCGGGCATGCTCGACGCGCTGGACGACGCCGGTTACGCAGGCCCGCTCGGGGTCGAGAGCTTCACCGGCGACAACGAGACCATCGCGGTC
>JAGQTK010000265.1 GCA_020439065.1 Microthrixaceae bacterium | reverse complement strand
AAGCGCTGGTTGAACTTCTCGACACGACCGGCGGAGTCCATGATGCGCTGCTTGCCCGTGTAGAACGGGTGCGATGCCGAGGAGATCTCGACGTCGATGACCGGGTAGGTCTCGCCGTCGAGCTCGATCGTCTTGTCGCTGGTCACCGTCGAACGCGTGAGGAAGGTCTCGCCCGAGGCGAGGTCACGGAAGACGATCGCGTTGTACTCGGGGTGAATTGCGTTCTTCATGAGGGATCCTTGTCGTAAGGGTCGATTGCCGGAAATGAGCTGCTTGCGCAGAAAGATCGAGGTGCAAGGCACCAACGCTCAACACTATCACGCCTCGGCGTCTGCTCCAGCATCGCTCATCGCTTCGGCGTGTGCGTCGTGACTGGCCCGCGCCGCGTAGCGGCCGCCGTCGTAGCTGAGCACGATGGGCTGCGCGAACGTCTCGGAGAGGGCCGCGGACGTGAGGGTCTCGGCGAGCGGACCGGCGGCGACCACGGCGCCGTCGCGCAGGAGCATCACGTGGGTGAAGCCGATGGGGATCTCCTCCACGTGGTGGGTCACCATGATCATCGCGGGCGTGTTCGGGGCCTGCGCAAAGCCACCGAGCAGGGCGAGCAGTTCCTCACGAGCCCCGAGATCGAGGCTGGCCGTCGGCTCATCGAGGAGGAGAATCTCGGGATCCGTCATCACCGCGCGCGCAATCTGCACGCGCTTCTGCTCACCGTCGCTGAGCGTGCCGAAGGTGCGATCGGCGAGGTGTTCGAGCCGCCACTGGGCCAGCACGCGCATGGCGCGGCGCTCGTCGATGCGCTCGTACTCCTCGTTCCAACGGCCGAGCACCGCATACGCGGCGGTGAGGACCGTGTTCAGCACGGTCTCGTCGCCGGGGATCTGCCGAGCCATCGCGGAGGAAGCGAAGCCGATGCGCGGGCGCAGCTCGAACACATCCGTCCGGCCGAGCTGTTCCTCGAGCACCGAGACGGTGCCGCTGCTCGGGTGTTCGTGGGTCGCGGCGAGCTTCAACACGGTCGTCTTCCCGGCGCCGTTGGGCCCGAGGATCACCCAGCGCTGTTCGTCCGTGACCGCCCAGTTCAGGTGATCAACAATGTTTCGGCCGTTGCGGCGCACGACAACGTCAGAGAAATTCAAGACCTGCGGCATCCCCCCAGCCTAGCCGTTCCGCCCGTTCCCACAGGGGGCGCGCCGCGAGGGGACGGCGCCGAAATGGCTGCCGCCGGGGCGCGGCGAGTACGGTGGTGGGATGCCTGGTTTCTCCGCAAGATTCTTGGTCGTGCTGGATGCCGACTCCACCCTGATCCGCAACGAGGTCATCGAGCTCATCGCCGACGAAGCCGGTCGCGGTGCCGAGGTGGCCGCGGCGACGGAGGCCGCGATGCGCGGCGAGGTGGACTTCGCCGAGAGCCTGCGCTCCCGCGTGCTCGCGCTGGAGGGCGTGCCCGTCGAGCGCTTCGCGCGCGTGCTGGAGCGCATCGAGCCGACGCCGGGCGTGCGCGAGCTGATTGCCGCGATCCACGAGCGCGGTGGCCTGGTCGGCGTCGTCTCCGGGGGCTTCCACGAGATTCTCGACACCGTCGCGCCGACGTTGGGGGTCGATTTCTGGCGTGCGAACCGCCTCGACGTCGCCGACGGCCGGCTCAGCGGCACCGTGCGCGGCGAGATTGTGGATGCCGCGGCGAAGGCGACGCAGCTGCTGGCCTGGGCCGCCGAGCACGGCGTCGACCCGGCGCGCACCATCGCGATCGGCGATGGCGCGAACGACCTGCGCATGATGGCCGCGGCCGGCCTCGGCCTGGCGTTCAACGCCAAGCCCGCGGTTCGCGCGCAGGCCGACCTCGTGATCGACCTCGTCGATCTGCGCGAGGTCATCCCCCTGCTTCCGGCGTAAGCGCGGGATTTCTCGCGCTAGTGCCCCATGCCGAGGCCGCCGTCGACGGGGATGACCGCGCCGGAGATGTAGGCGGCGGCATCGCCCGCGAGCCAGGTGACAACGCCGGCGACCTCATCGGGTGAGGCGAAGCGGCCGGCGGGGATGTTGCGCTTGTACTCGGCCTGCGTGGCCTCGGGCAGCGCCGCGGTCATGTCGGTCTCGATGAACCCGGGCGCCACCACGTTCGTGGTGATCCCACGGGCCCCGAGCTCGCGGGTGAGCGAACGCGCGAATCCGACCAGCCCGCTCTTCGAGGCCGAGTAGTTCACCTGACCGGCGGAGCCATACAGCCCGACCACGCTC
>JAGQTK010000264.1 GCA_020439065.1 Microthrixaceae bacterium | reverse complement strand
CTCGCCGCGCTGGTGGCCCTCTACGGGGGCCCGGTCGAGGCCCAGCCCCTCGTCGTGGTCGACGCGGGCCATGGCGGCCGCGATCCCGGCGCGGTCGGCTGCAACCTCCAGGAGAAGGACATCGTCCTCGACGTCAGCCGCCGCCTGGACGGCCTGCTGCGCGACGCGGGCCTGCGCTCCGCCCTCACCCGCGACAACGACAGCTTCGTGGAGCTGCGCGCCCGGGCGGCCTTCGCCAACGATCGGGGCGCCACGCTCTTCGTGGCCATCCACGCCAACTCCAACGCCGGCAGCCCCGCCACCGGCACCGAGACGTGGATCGCCGAGGGGGCCTCCAACACCTCGAACCAGCTCGCCACCCGGCTGCAGCGCGAGCTCATCGCCGAGTGGGGCCTGCGCGACCGGGGCGTGAAGCGCGCCAACTTTACGGTGCTCACGGCCACGGCCATGCCGGCGGCCCTGACCGAGATCGCGTTCATCAACCGCTGCGACCCCGACGCCGCCCTGCTGGGCAACGCCAACGCCCGCGCGGGCATCGCCGCGGCCCACGCCCGGGCCATCACGGCCCAGCTCGGCGTCGAGGCGCCGCCCCCGCCCAACAACCAGACCGGCGTCCTGCGCGGCGTCGTCTTCGAGGATCGCGGCGCCGGGCTGGACGACCCCTCCGTGCGCCTCGGCGGGGCCACCGTCTCGGCCAGCGGCCAGCAGGCTCGCTCCGCCGCCGACACCGGCGCCTGGCAGTTCACCCTGCCCCCCGGCGAGCACCGCGTGGTGGCCCGCCTCGACGGTTTCGCTGACGGGACGCGCACTTGCACGGTCGTCGCCGGCCAGGACGTGTGGTGCTCCGTCGGCCTCGTCCGCGCCATGGCGCCGCCCCCGCCCCCGCCGGATCCCGTGCCCGACGCGGCCGTGCCCGATCCCGTCCGGGTGGACGCCGCGGTGGAAGACGCCGCCGTCCGCCCCCCGCAAGAAGAGTTCGACCTGGGGGCGCCCCCCGACTTCGGCCGCCCGCCGGAGGGCGAGGTGGACGCCTACCGCCCGCCGGCCCGCCCCCGTGACGCCGGCCGGCCGCCGGCCACCGGCAGCGACGCCGGCGACCCCGCCGAGGACGAGCCCACCGGGACGTTCTGCGCGGCCGCGCCCGGCGGCGCCGGTGGCAGCGTGGCCCTGGCGCTGCTGCTGCTGGTCGGCCTGCTCGCCATCGCCACCCTGCTGCTCGGCCGGGTGCCGTCGCTCCTGGCCGGGCTCTCGGGCGTGTGCGGGGCCCGCATCGCGGGCGCCACCTCGGGGATGCTCCACGTCACGAGCGGGCTCTCTGGCCCGCCGCTCGCGGCCTACGCCGTGAACGATCGGTGGGAGCAGCGCTCGTTCGTCGCCTCGGTGCAGGTGGTGTTCGTGGCCTTCGCCCTCGTCACGATCGGGCTGCGGCCGATGCCGGTGACGCCCATCGGCGACATCGCGATCCTGTCGGCGGCGACCGTGCTCGGGATCGCGGCCGGCACGTGGCTGACCCGGTTCATCCCCGCCCGCATCGCACGACGCGCGATGCTGACCGTCGCGTGGCTCGGTGCCGGTGTCGTGCTCACGCGCGGGCTGCTCGCGCTCACCGTGGGCTGATCAGCCCGCGAACGGCCACGGCGAGCGCGAGCACGGCGCGACGGCTACGCGTCCTCGAAGCCCTCGGCGATGATGTCGACGAGCTCCTCGCGCTCCTCGACCGTCAGGAAGGTCGCGGCGGCGGCGTTGAGCTGGAACGCCTCGATGTCGTCGAGGTCGTAGCCGAAGGTGTCGGCGAGCAGGCCGAGCTCGCGGGTGAGGGTCGTGCCGCTCATGGTGCGGTTGTCGACGTTCACGGTCACCGTGAAGCCCAGCTGGTAGAGCAGATCGAACGGGTGGTCGATGAGCTCGCTCCCCCAGGCCGCGATGGCACCGGTCTGCAGGTTCGACGAGGGCGAGAGCTCGAGCGGGATCTCGCGATCGCGCACCCACTTGGCCAGGTCGCCGAACTGCACCAGCACCTCGTCGCCCTCGCGCGAGACGACCTCGATGTCTTCGGCGAGCCGCACGCCGTGGCCGAGGCGCAGCGCCCGGCCGTCGAAGAGCGCGCCGCGGATCGACTCGAGCCCCGCGGCCTCGCCCGCGTGCACGGTCACGGGCATGTAGTGCTTGGCGAGGTAGTCGAACGCCTCGCGGTGCCGGCTGGCGGGGAATCCGTCCTCGGCGCCGGCGATGTCGAAGCCGAC
>JAGQTK010000263.1 GCA_020439065.1 Microthrixaceae bacterium | reverse complement strand
AGGTGGTCGACGAAGACGCGGTATCCCTTATCGGTCGGCACCCGGCCGGAGGAGGTGTGCGGCGCCACGATCAGCTCCTCATCCTCAAGGAGGGCCATATCGTTGCGGATCGTCGCGGCGGATACGCCGAAGGCGTGCCGCTCGACGATCGATTTGCTGCCGACCGGCTCATGCGTCTGCACGTAGTCCTGGACGATCGCCCGAAGCACTTGCAGGCCACGTTCCGAAACCATGGTCACCTCCCGCCTGGCACTCGAACTCCAAGAGTGCCAATTCTACCCATGTCGTGGGGGCTATGGCGTCAGCGCGCGCACGACGGCGTCGGCGAGCAGTCTGCCCTGCAGGGTGAGCACGATGCGCCCCCTGATCGCCGCGGCACCGTCGATCAGGCCGTCGGCGATGAGCCCGGCGATGGCGGAGCGCTGGCTCGCCGGCACGACCTCCACCGCCACGCCCTCGCGGATGCGCGATTCGAGCAGCAGCCGCTCGACCCCGCGCCCCTGCGCGTCGAGCAGCTCACGACCGGCCGCGGGTGACTCGCCCTGCGCGAGGCGCTGCGCGTAGGGCGCGGGGTGCTTGACGTTCCACCAGCGCAGCCCCGCGATGTGGCTGTGGGCACCGGGACCGTACCCCCACCAGTCCTGCCCGCGCCAGTAGGCGAGGTTGTGCCGCGAGCGCTGCGTCGGACCACGTGACCAGTTGCTGACCTCGTACCACTCGTATCCCGCCGCCGCGAGCGCCGCGTCGGCGAGCTCGTACATATCGGCCTGCAGATCGTCGTCGGGCGCGGGCACCTCGCCGCGGCGAATCTGTCGCGCGAGTTTCGTGCCGTCCTCGATGATCAAGGCGTACGCCGAGAGATGGTCGGGCTCGTGCGCGAGCGCCGTGTCGATCGAGCGGCGCCAGTCCCCCAGCGACTCCCCCGGCGCACCGTAGATCAGATCCAGACTCACGGCGAGCCCGGCATCGCGCGCCGCCGCCACCGCCGAGGCGATGTTCGCCGGGTCATGGGTGCGCTCGAGCGCGGCCAGCACGTGCGGCACGGCCGATTGCATCCCGATCGACATGCGGGTCACCCCGGCAGCTGCGAGTTCCTCGACCACTGCGGGCGTCACGGTATCGGGGTTCGCCTCCACGGTGACCTCGGCGTCCGGCGCGAGCCCGAACGCGTCACGCACACCCGAGAGCATCCGGCCGAGATCGCCGGCGGGCAGCAGCGTTGGCGTGCCGCCGCCGAAGAAGACCGTGGATGCCTCGCGCCGCGGCGCGCCGGCACGTGCGAGCACGTCCACCGAGAGCTCGATCTCGCGCAGCAGCGTGTCGGCGTACTGGTCTTGGCGGGCCCCGTGCAGCTCGGTGGCCGTGTAGGTGTTGAAATCGCAGTATCCGCACCGTACCCGGCAAAACGGTACGTGCAGGTAGACGCCGAAGTCGACCGCAGGGTCGATGAGCAACGTGTCCGGGAGCGCGCCGTCGGCGGGCGCAGGATCTCCGATGGGAAGCGGGCCGGCCATGCCTGCCCCTAGGCGGGGCTCACCCACAGGGGCGACATCGCGCGCAGGTAGCGGGTGAACAGCTCGCGCCGGCGACGCTGCACGAGGCGGGGCACGAGCCGGTACAGCCAGGCGACGGGCGTGTCGAAGGCGCGCACCGTGAACCAGACCTCGTCGTTGGGCAGCCAGGTGATCATGAACGACTCCTCGCCACTGACCACCGAATCACCCACCGTCCCGAGTGCGAATCCGATGCGCTTTGCCTCCTCGACCGCGAAGATCACGCGCAGTTCGGCATCCGCCTTCAACCCGCCGAGCCGGCCGTGCACGCGCACGGTCGAGCCGGCGCTGACCAGCGGGGTGCCCTCGGCGTCGAAGCGCTGCTCCGCCATGAGGCTCGGCGGCACGATCGGCTTGCCCTCCTCGTCAAAGCTCACACCGGAGTAGCCGGGCGCAGAGGCGGGGCGCACCTCACTGACCGTCAGCCCGCCGGCCTTGAGCGCCTGCCACGACAACAGCGACTCGCCGGCGGTGCGGAAGCGTTCCTCGCCGCTGCCCAGGCGCCACGACTCCTCGGCGGGGCGCGCGCCGTGCGGGGGGTACTGCATCAGGTCGCTCGCCTGGGTCGCACCGACCGCGGCGTAATCGACCGTCTCGTCTCGAAAGCTTGCTCGACGCATGAACTTCAGCCTAATTGCGAGCAGTCCGCGACACGCGGGCTACTTCCCGTCCTTCTTCTCGACGTCTCCCGAGAGCGCGGCGATGAACGCCTCCT
>JAGQTK010000262.1 GCA_020439065.1 Microthrixaceae bacterium | reverse complement strand
CTCCTGGTCGGGAGCGAACCAGAGCGCGATCGCGAGCGGGATGCCGAGGATCCCGGGCAGCCAGAACGGGAGGATCCCGATGGCCTGCATGGCGATTCCGAACAGGAGAGGCGCGAGCAGCCCGACGGCGGCGAGCAGCGCCTTGTCGTACAGGTACTTCGTGACCGGGGTGCCGATCAGTGCGAGGTCCTTCGTCGGGATCGTGAGTAGCCGGACGTCCGAGGGCATCTGACGGTGCACCCAGGTTCCGACGCGGACCTCGACGGACTGGCCGGCGGTCTGCTCGGTGGGGGTCGTGTTGCCGAGGCGGTCGAGCGCTGCGCTCAGCGCGGGCCGCTGCGGGAGGAGGCCGGCGATCGCCACGGCGATGCCGAGCCCGACGATCACGCCGGGGATGAGGAACAGGAGCGGGTTCACAGTGCCCCCTTCGAGTCGGACAGGTTGGCCAGAATGCGCGGGGTCGGCTTCCCGGCGGTGATCTTCTTCAGCCAGAGCAGCATGACGACGTCGAGCGCGATCCAGACGGCCAGCAGCAGCTGACCGAGGGGCGTCTTGTACGGGGCCATGAACTGGCTGATGAAGGGCATGAGGCCGAGCAGCACGACGGTGGCGATCGTGGTGATCCGGATCGCCTGGCGGGGCTTGGCGCGGTCGGCTTCGATCTTGCGGCGCACGCCGACCTCTTCGGCGATGCTCTGCGCGAGGTCCTCGAGCGCGTTGGCGAGGCCGGCGCCGCGGACCCGCTCGGCGAGGAGCAGGTGCGCGACGATGAGGTCGCCGGTGGGGTCGGCCAGGTCGTCGGCGAACTTCCGCAGCGCGGAACGGGTCGGCCAGCGGGCGTTGAGCCGGGCGGCGAGCAGAGCAACCTCATCACGGATGGAGTCGGGCGAGCTGTTCACGGACGCGATGATCGTCTGCTCGAGGCTGGATCCGGCGACGGTGAGGCCGGCGAGGCCGCGGGTCCAGGTCTCGAGCCCCTCGAGGCGGTCGAGTTTGCGCTGCTCTCCCCCGCTGCTGAGCAGCCAGGGCACGCCCACCGCGGCGAGGGGCACGATCACGATCCAGACGATCCACCCGGTGAACAGCCACAGGATAACGCCGCCGATGAAGCCGGCGCCGGCGAGCATCATCCGCTGCTTGCCGAAGCGGACCCGGGCCTCGAGGAACGCGAGCTGCAGCCGGCTCGGCGGCTTCGGGCCCTGCTGCACCGGGGCGGGGAGGATCCCGAGCACGATGACGAGCAGGCCGAGGATGCCGATCGTGGTGGCGAGGGCCGCCAGTGCGCCGTTCATGCCGGGTCCTCCCTCAGCAGGATCCGCGGGTCGAAGCCGGCGTGCTTGAGGTCCTCGAGCAGTTCCGGGGTGGGGCGGCCGTCGCCGCGGCCGAGCTCGAAGGTGCGCGGGTGCGCCTGGAAGATCGGGGCGGCGATCGGCCGTGCGCCTTCCACGGACTCGCCGGCCTGCACTTCGCTGATGTCGGTGACCACTCGGCGGATGCGGCGGGCCCCGGTCTCGGGGTCCTTGTAGACGACGCGCTTGATCATGACGATCAGGTCGATGTGGCGGGCGATCTGCCGGTAGGCGTAGGTGTCGGTGGTGCCCAGGTTCTTCTGCGTCAGGGTCGCCATACGCTCGATCGCGTCGGTCGTCCCGTTCGCGTGCAGGGTGCTCAGCGAGCCGACACCGGCCTGCATCGCCTGGAACATCGCGTCGATCTCGCCACCGCGGACCTCACCGACGAAGATGCGCTGCGCGTCGAGGCGGAGGGCTTCCTCGAGGCAGTCGATCAGGGTGATCTCACCGGGCCGGCTGCCGTCGGGGAGACGCTCACCCTGACCCGGGCGGTATTGCAGCGACGTGACGATGAGGTGGCGATCGCCCATCCGGTCGAGGTAGAGCTCGCGCTCCTTCTCGATGGTGACGATCTTCTCGAGCGGGTCCATCACGTTCGCCAGCGCGCGCAGCAGGGTCGTCTTGCCGGCGCCGGGGTTGCCGACCACCACGAGGGAGCGACCGGCTGCGATCGCGGCGGAGAGGAAGTCGGCGGCGTCCTGGGTGAGCGTGCCCTGCTCCACCAGGTGCTCGAGGAGGATGTCGACGAACCGGTGCAGACGGATCACGGCCTTGGGACGCGGGCTGATCGGCGTGTGCACCGCGGCGAGACGTGCCCCGCCGGGGAGGTCCATGTCGAGGATCGGGCTCGTCGTGGTGAACGAGCGGCCGTCCTCTCCCCCACGGGCCGCGAGGAACTGGATCTCGCGGACGAGATCTGCGTCACTGGTCGCGACC
>JAGQTK010000261.1 GCA_020439065.1 Microthrixaceae bacterium | reverse complement strand
CACCGCCGTCGATGTCGGCATAGCGCTTGAGCTGGGTGCCGAGGCCAGGGCCGTACAGCAGGTTGTCGCCGAGCACGAGTGCGACCTTGTCGTCGCCGATGAAATCCGCGCCGATGGTGAACGCCTGCGCGAGTCCGTCCGGCGACGGCTGCTGCGCGAACGTCAGGTTGACGCCGAACTGCGAGCCGTCGCCCAGGAGCCGCTCGAACTGCTCCGCGTCGTGCGGCGTGGTGATGACCAGGATGTCGCGGATGCCCGCGAGCATCAGCGTCGAAAGTGGGTAGTAGACCATCGGCTTGTCGTAGACGGGGATGAGCTGCTTGGAGATCCCGAGGGTGATGGGGTGCAAGCGCGTGCCGGACCCGCCGGCGAGAATGATGCCTTTCACTCCTCAATCCTCGCATACGCGGCTGTGCCACTTCGGCAGGTGGCTGGTCAGCGCGCTTTCCGCTGCCGTCCAGGCCACGCCGGATATCCTGAGTTGCCAGCCGCCTCGTCTGGCGTTCCGTGGAAGGCTTGTGAACTGTGTCGTGGTTTGACCTCACGTGGGCGGCGAGTGTCGCAGTGGTCCTGTTGGGCGCGACCGGGGGCCCGCTTGCGTGGGCCGTCGGCCTGCGCGGTTTCTGGGCGGTTGCGGTCGCGCCCTCCTTCGGCATGACGATGATCGGCGGCACCGCCATCGTCGCTTCGTGGCTCGGGCTGCCGTGGTCGGTGGCACCGGTGCTCGCCGTGACGGCAGTCGTGAGCGCTGCGCTGTTCTGGGTGCGCCGTGGCGTCGGCCGGGGGCGCGGCCGTCGCGGGATGCTGCAGCAGCGAGGGCGTTTCGACGGCTGGCTGCTCGTCGGCCTCGCGGTCGCCGCGGCGGTGCTGTCGATCCGCGTCGCGAGCGCAATCGGCGCTCCCGAGAACTTCTCGCAGACGTTCGACAACATCTTCCATCTCAATGGCATCCGCTATGTGCTGGACACCGCCAACGCCTCGTCGCTCAGTCTTGGACGGATGACGAATCCGGGCGGGGCGCTCGGCTTCTACCCGGCGGCGTGGCACGGCGCGGTTGCGCTGGTCGTTCAGCTCAGCGGCGTGTCGATCCCGGTGGCGGTGAACGCCATGACCGTCGTGGTCTCGGCCATCGTGTGGCCGCTCGGGATCGTGCTGCTCACCCGGACGCTCTTCGGTCGCGGCCGCACGCTCACGGTGGCCGCCGCGATCCTCGCCACAGCATTCCCGATGTTTCCCATGCTGCTCATGGACTACGGCGTCCTGTATCCGTTCCAGCTCGCCCTGGCGTTGAGCCCCGTGGCGCTGGCGGCGACCGCTGAGGCGCTCGGCCTTGCGCCGCGCGAGCGGGGGCTGCCCCAATGGTGGTGGGCGCTCATCCTTCTCGGCACGCTGCCGGGGATCGCGCTTGCGCACCCGGGGGCGGTGGTGACATGGCTGGCCCTCTCGGCGCCCATGGTCGTCGTCTTTGCATGGCGGTGGCTCCGCGAGGCGCGAACCGCGGGCAGGCGCTGGCTGGTCGGGCTGGCCTTCGTCGTCTACCTGTTCGGCGGGGCGCTGGCGCTCGTGGTGCTTCGCCCGCCGTCCGATGCGCGCGGATGGCCGACGACGATGAGCATCCCCGAGGCCGTGGGAGAAGTGCTCCTGCTCTCTCCATGGTTCGGCGTCCCCGCGGTGATCGCCGCGCTCGCCGTGGCGGCGGGCATCGTCTGGGCGCTGGTCGCGCGCACGGCCTCCGCCCTTGTCGCGCTGAGCATGTACCTGGTGGCGGCGTTCTTGTTCGTGACCGTGGCGGCGATGCCCTTCGGACCGCTGCGTGATGCGTTCACAGGTGCGTGGTACAACAACATTCCGCGGCTCGCGGCGATGCTCCCGCTCGCGATGGTCCCGCTCGCTGCCTTCGGCGTCGCGAGCTCCGCCCTGGCCTTCGGCCGGATTCCTGCAGTTGCCCGCCTGCGCGCGCATGCGGCACCCGGCTGGATCGCCGGGGGCGCGGCTGTCGCCCTGATGCTGGGTGCGGCCGTCGTGCAGGGTCCGGCACTCGCCCGAGCGAGTGATTCTGTCGCGCAGAACTTCGCCATCACGCCGGCCTCGGTGCTCGTGAACTCCGACGAGTACGCGCTGATCAGCCGCATCGACCAGCACGTGCCGGAAGGCGTCGCGATCGCGGGGAGCGCCTGGAACGGCTCGTCGCTCGCGTACGCGCTCGCAGACCGCCCGGTGCTGATGCCGCACACACTCATGGAGGTCACCGACCAGCTGTCCGCCATCAATGAGGGTCTCGCCGATGCGGCCCCGGACACCGCGGTGT
>JAGQTK010000260.1 GCA_020439065.1 Microthrixaceae bacterium | reverse complement strand
TCGCCGCCGCTCTTGGGAGCTTCGATGCCGAAGCCGCCGGCGATGACGGAGAAGAACGAGCGGTTCATCGCCTTGCACATGATGTAGCTGAGGTACGCACCCGAGGAGCCGACCAGCGCACCCGTGATGATGAGGAGGTCGTTGTTCAGCAGGAAGCCCGCTGCGGCCGCGGCCCAACCCGAGTAGCTGTTGAGCATCGAGACGACCACCGGCATGTCGCCACCGCCGATGGATGCCACGAGGTGCCAGCCGAGCAGCAGTGCGAGCGCCGTGACGACGACGAGCAGCCACAGCTCCGGGGTGATGACGTACCAGACCGTGAGGGCGAGGAACAGCACCAGCGCGCCGATGTTGAGGACGTTCTTGCCCGGCAGCACCAGCGGCTTCGACGACATGCGCGCCGAGAGCTTGAGGAACGCGACGATCGAGCCGGTGAAGGTGACGCCACCGATGAAGACGCCGATGAAGACCTCAGCGTGGTGGATGTCGCGCAGCGAGCCCTCGAGGCCGCTGTCGAACAGCGCGCCGTTCCAGCCCACGAGCACGGCGGCGGCACCGACGAAGCTGTGCAGCAACGCGATGAGCTCAGGCATCCCGGTCATCTCGACGACGCGTGCGCGCCACAGACCGATCGCGGCGCCCACCAGCATGGCGACGACGAGGATCACGAGGCCGATCAGGCCCGCGGGGGAGAAGAGTGCGTCCTGCACCATGAGCCACGCGGTCGCGACGATGGCGATCGCCATGCCGGCGATGCCGTAGTTCACGCCGGCGCGCGAGGTCTCGTGCTTCGAGAGGCCGGCGAGGCTCAGGATGAACAGCAGGGCAGCGACAAGGTAGGCCGCCCCGGCGAGTGCTTCAGCGGTCATCGCTGGTCTCCCTTCGAGAACATGCGAAGCATGCGGCGGGTGACCGCGAAGCCACCGAAGATGTTGATGCTGGCCACGAGCACGGCGATGCCCGCAAGGATCTGCACGACCAGGTTGTCATTGGTCAGCTGCAGCATCGCGCCGACGACGATGATGCCGCTGATCGCGTTGGTGACGCTCATCAGCGGTGTGTGCAGCGCGTGCGCAACCTTGCCGATGACGTAGAAGCCGACGACGATCGACAGCGCGAGGACCGTGAAGTGCTGGGGCAGCGGCGCGGGGGCGATCGCGGCGATCAGGAACAGTGCTGCCGCGGCAAGTACGCCGAGGCCGACCTTCGCGCCCTTGCCCATCGTCCGCTTCGGCGCGGCCGGCTCTGCCACCGCGGCGGGAGCCGCAGCAGGTGCGGCCGAGACCTGCACGGGCGGCGGGGGCCACGTCTCGGCGCCATCGCGCACGATGGTGACCGAGCGCTGCACGATGTCATCGAAGTCGATGACGAGCTGGCCGTCCTTGCCGGGCGTGAGCAGCTTCATCAGGTTGACGAGGTTCGTGCCATACAGCTGCGAGGCCTGCGCGGGCAGACGGCCGGCGAGGTCGGTGTAGCCGAGGATGATCACACCGTTCTCGGTGACGATCTTCTTGCCCGAGACCGAGCCCTCGACGTTGCCGCCGCTGGAGGCGGCCATATCGACGATGACGCTGCCCGACTTCATGCTCGCCACGTCGGCCGCAGTCAGCAGGCGCGGCGCGGCGCGGCCGGGGATCTGTGCGGTCGTGATGACGATGTCGACGTCGGCGGCCTGCTCCGAGTAGACCTCGGCGGCGCGAGCGTCGTAGGCCTCGCTGGTCGCCTTGGCGTACCCGTCGGAGGAGACCATCTGCTCCTCGACCTCGATGGGCAGGTACTCGCCACCGATCGAGCGCACCTGGTCGGCGACCTCGGGGCGCGGGTCGGTTGCGCGGACGATCGCGCCCATGCTGGAGGCGGCGCCGATGGCGGCCAGACCGGCAACGCCAGCACCGGCGACGAGCACCTTTGCGGGAGGAACCTTGCCGGCTGCGGTCACCTGACCGGTGAAGAACCGGCCGAACTCGTGCGCGGCCTCGACGACGGCGCGGTAACCGGCGATGTTCGCCATCGAGCTGAGCACGTCCAGCGACTGCGCGCGCGAGATGCGCGGCACGGCATCCATCGCGAGCGCGGTGATGCCGCGGGTCGACAGCGCCGCGCGCAGTTCAGGGCGCAGGGCGGGGCTCATCAGGCCGATCACGGTGGCGCCGTCACTCAGGCGCGCGATCTCGGCGTCGGTTGGGGCATCCACCTTGAAGACAATCGGCGAGGCCCATGCCTCGTCGCCGTCGACCAGCGTCGCGCCGGCCTCGGCGTATGCGGCGTCGGGGAACGCAGAGCGTTCGCCGGCACCCCGCTCGACGACGACCTCGTACCCGAGACCCAGTA
>JAGQTK010000025.1 GCA_020439065.1 Microthrixaceae bacterium | reverse complement strand
CGGCTGGCAAAGCACATCCGGCCAAGCCTGCAATCAGCACCGCAGCAAGCGCGAGCGGGGCGGTACGAAAACGCACGCCTACACCTCCGGCGCCATGTCGGTGAACCGGGAGAAGTGCCCCTGGAATGCCACCGTGATGGTGTCGGTGGGGCCGTTGCGGTGCTTTGCCACGATCAGGTCAGCCTCGCCCGCGCGCGGGCTGTCTTTCTCGTAGGCGGCCTCGCGGTGCAGGAGCACCACCATGTCGGCGTCCTGCTCGATCGAGCCCGACTCACGCAGGTCGGAGAGCGCCGGCTTCTTGTCGGCGCGCTGCTCGGGGCCACGGTTCAGCTGCGAGAGCGCGATCACGGGCACGCCGAGCTCCTTGGCGAGCAGCTTGAGCGCGCGCGAGAACTCCGAGACCTCCTGCTGGCGCGACTCGACGCGCTTGCCGCTCGTCATGAGCTGGAGGTAGTCGATGACGACCATCTTCAGGCCCACCCGCTGCTTGAGCCGCCGGCACTTCGCGCGGATCTCGACCAGGGTCATGTTCGGGCTGTCGTCGATGTAGAGCGGCGCGTCATTGATGCGGCCGCGCACGGCGGCGATCGTCGTCCAGTCGCGCTGATCGAGCTGGCCCTTGCGCATGTTCTGCAGCGGGATGGCGCCCTCGGCGCTCATCAGGCGCATCGCGATCTCGCTGCGCCCCATCTCGAGCGAGAAGAAGATCGTCGGCATGTCGTTCTTGATCGCCGAGGCGCGGGCGAAGTCGAGCGCGAGCGTCGACTTTCCCATGGCCGGTCGCGCCGCGATGATGATCATCTGGCCCGGGTGCAGGCCGTTCGTGAGCTGGTCGAGCCCCGAGAATCCGGTCGGGATGCCGGTCATCTGGCCATCGCGCCCGCGTGCGGCCTCGATCTCGTCGACGGCCGCGTCGACCGCGACCGTCAGCGGCACGTAGTCTTCGGCGGCGTCGTTGCCGGTGATCCCATAGATCTCGGCCTGCGCATTGTTCACCAGATCGAGCGCCTCGCCCTGGCCCGAGTAGCCCATCTGCACGATGCGGGTCCCGGCCTCGACGAGGCGGCGCAGCATCGCTCGCTCCGCGACGATCTGCGCGTAGTAGCCGGCGTTGGCCGCCGTCGGCACGATCGAGGTGAGCGTGTGCAGGTACTCGGCACCGCCGGCGCGGGAAAGCTCGCCGGTCTTGATCAGCTCGTCAGTGACGGTGACCACGTCGGTGGGCTCGCCGTGCGAGTAGAGCGTGAGCAGCGCCTCGAAGATGACCTCGTGCTTGGGCACGTAGAAGTCGATGCCCTTGACCGACTCGATCACATCGGCGACGGCGTCCTTCGACAGCAGCATCCCGCCCAGCGCGCTCTGCTCGGCGAGCATGTCGTGCGGGGGCGTCCGCTCCATGCCACGGGCAGGCCCGCCCATACGCTCGTCCGTGATTCCCAGATCGGCAACCGACACGCTACTGTTCCCTTCTCGGTCGGTGTACACCGACCGATTCGCGCGGATGCGCGGCCGGTGTTGTGCACCTGCCGGCATCTCATCAGATGCCCCGGACATCGGGGAGATCGCGCCCGGTGGTGAAGTCCGCATCGAGACGCTCCCCAACGCTATGCACGGGCCCGCACCGCCGCAACTCAGCCTGTGGATAACTCTGTGGACACTTTGGGCGAAACGCCGTACACACTGTGAGTAACCCCTGTGCATAACTGTGGGAATAGCCCACAGGATCCACAAATTTTAAGCGTTTGACCAGGGACTTTCTTCTCCACACACTGTGGATGAAACTGTGATTAAAGTCCGCATTGAAGGTTGGGACCCGCTGGGGAGACTGTGCACAAACTTGGCTCCAGCGCAAGTTTTGCGCACGAATTTCGGTGAGAGATTTGCGGCCCCGAAAGCACGCGGAATCCGGGGGCTGGGGCACCCCCGAGAACGCCAGAAGGCGCGGAGCCGAAGCCCCGCGCCTTCTGTGTCGCGGGCACGCATTGCTGCGCGCACGCATGGTTGCAGCTACTTGGCCGCAACCACCTGCAGCTTGATCACTGCGACAACCTCGTCGTGCAGACGAATGGTCGCCTCGTGGTCACCGACGACCTTGATCGGCGAGGTGAGGTGCACCTTGCGCTTGTCGAGCTCGCCCAGGCCGGCGGCCTTGACGGCGTCAGCGACGGCGCCCGGCTTGACCGAACCGAACAGACGGCCCTCGGCGCCGGCCTTGACTGCCAGCTTGACCTTGGTGCCCTCGAGCGCGGCCTTGAGGGCCTGCGCGTCTTCGAGCACGTGGATGATGCGGGCGTCGCGGGCCGCGCGGATCTGCGCAACCTGCTTCTCGCCACCGCGGCTCCATGCCACGGCGAAGCCCTGGGGGACGAGGTAGTTGCGGGCGTACCCGGCCTTGACCTCGACGACGTCACCGGCGCTGCCGAGACCGGCAACCTCGTTCGTAAGAATCAGCTTCGACATATCAGCAGCCCCTTACCGGCCGGCGCCGGAGTAGGGAAGCAGTGCCATCTCGCGGGCGTTCTTGACGGCCCGCGCGATGAGACGCTGTTCCTGGACGGAGACGCCGGTGATGCGACGCGCGCGGATCTTCCCGCGCTCCGAGATGAACTTGCGAAGCGTTGCGACGTCCTTGTAGTCAATGACGCCGACACGAATCGCCTTCGCGGGGGCTGCGTTCTTCGCACCCTTGCCGCGGATCGGCTTGCGGCGGTCGCCGCTCGACTTTCCAGCCATAGTTGTGTCCTTTTTGTGGGGCGGATGCCCGTTGCCCAGGCATCCGCAATATCAATGTGAGATCAGAAGGGGGTGTCGTCGCCGTAGCCGGCACCGGGCGTGCTCCAGGCGTCGGCACCCGAGCTGGCGGGGCCGGAAGCGGCCCACGGCTCATCGGCGACCTGGTTCTGTCCCTGGTATCCGGCCTGACCGCGGCCACCGCCACCGCCCGATGCGGCACGCGTGACCTGAGCGGTCGCGTAGCGCAACGAGGGGCCGATCTCGTCGATCTCAAGCTCGAACGCGGTGCGCTTCTCGCCCTCGCGCGTCTCGTAGCTGCGCTGCTTCAGGCGGCCCGTGGCGATCACGCGCATGCCCTTCGTCAGCGAGCCCGCGACGTGCTCGGCAAAATCGCGCCACACGCTCGCACGCAGGAAGAGGGCCTCGCCGTCTTTCCACTCGTTCGACTGGCGGTCGAAGTTGCGCGGAGTGGAGGCGATGGTGAAGTTCGCCACCGGCAGCCCGCCCTGCGTGTAGCGCAGTTCAGGGTCGGCCGTGAGGTTACCCACGACGGTGATGACGGTTTCGCCGGCCATTCGCGTTACGCGTCCTTCGCGGCCGAGTCAGCCGTGGCAGCCTTGCGAGCGGCCTTCGCCTCGGCACGCTTCGCCTCGGCGGCAACCTGTGCGAAGCCTTCCTCAGCGCGCAGCACCTTGGTGCGCATGACGGCCTCGCTGAGCTTCAGCTGGCGGTCAAGCTCGTCGGTCGCGGCGCTCGTCGCGGTGAAGTTCACGACGGCGTAGATGCCTTCGGTCTTCTTCTGGATCTCGTAAGCCAGGCGACGACGGCCCCAGATGTCGACCTTGTCGATCGTGCCACCATCGTTGGTGATGACAGCGAGGAACTTGTCGAGACTGGGGGCGACGGTGCGCTCATCGATCTCGGGATCAAGGATGACCATGAGTTCGTACTGGTGCGTCACTAACCCACCTCCTTCGGACTAGAACGGCTTCCGGGCATTTCCCGGGAGCAGGAGGGTGTGTGCACGTGCCCGGGCGTCCGCGCGAATACGCGTTCGCCGAGGCAACCTCCCTAGTGTAACGGATGCCGCGGCCCGCCGTAGACGAAAACCCCCGGCCCGCCACCGAACGCGAGTGCGCGGCGCGCGTCGGGTCGCGCTCGGGCTGCGTGCGCCGGGGGCGCCGGGGCGCTGGGGCGCTGGGGCGCGCCTGGGGGCGACACCGGGGCACCGTAGGGTTGTCGCATGCAGTGGACTCCCGATGTCGCGGCGGGCGAATGGCTTCGCGAGCGACTCGACCGCACCTGGCAGCCGCCGTTCTCGATGCACATGGTCGTGCCCCGCGGCTTTCCCGCCTACGTCCGGATCCTGCATCCCGCGACCCGAGAGCGCCCCGTCGGCCGCGCCTGGCCACCCGTGCCGCACGATGCGCACGCGAAGGCGTGGGCCGCTTTCGCGGCGGCAAGGCCCGAGATCGACACCGAGCACGTGCGCTGGAGCGAGGTCGCACGCACCTTCGGCACCCGCCTGCACGCCGACTCGCAGTGGGGGCGCCTCGTCGGCTACACCGACCCCTACAACAACGACGAGGTCGAAGACGCGGCCGGCTGGCGCTACAACGACCCCGAGCAGGGCCGACTCGACCCCGACACCCTCGCCGCGATCGCGGCGCTGCTTGCCACGCACACCACCACCCCCGACGCCGGCTGCGTCACGCTGTGGGAGGGGTGGGGTGGGCTGCTCGGCTTCATGGGCTCCATGTCGGCGAGCGCGTCCTTCGGCTTCACCGGCGAGGCACCCAGCGCGCCCCAGCGTGGGGAGGCGGAGCCGGGCGCCCCCGGGTCGGAGGATTCGCCCTACACCCCGGGCACGGTCGCGCAGCCCGCGATCGCCTACACCTCGCTGGAGGCCATGCAGGCCCGCAGCATCCACAACCCCTGGAACGACGGCTACGCCAAGGAGCGCTGGATTCCCGGGGTGCTCTCGGACGAGATCTCCCGTGGCCCGCGGCTCGAGCTTCCCAACCGCGCGCACGTGCTCTTCTCGGCCGGCATCGATGCGTTTGTGGATGCCTCGTGGCCGGAGCGCGCGCCGTGGGCCGACCCCACCGCACCCGGGTTTACGCAGTCGCCGAGCATGATCTGGCCCGAAGACCGGGCCTGGGTGCTGGTCACCGAGATCGACTTCGACTCGACGGTCGTCGCGGGCTCGCCGGCGCTGATCGCCGCGATCTGTGCCGACCCGGCGCTGGAAGCGCTGCCGATCCCCGCCGAAGCAGTGCTGGGCTGGGAGCACGGAAGTGACAGCCGATGACCACACCGCAGGTGCTGTTCGAGGCGACCCCGCTCACCGCGCCCGTCGACCACGCCCAGGCGCGTGCCTGGCAGCGAAGTCGCCCCCACGCCTCCTCCTCCCCCGGCGCGTTTGGCATGGTGGTGCTCGCCACGATGGTGCTCGTGTTCGTGTGGGTCTTCATCGGCATCGGGCAGATCGCCCTGCGCGCCGTCACGGACGGCGACGCGGCCGTGGCATGGCCCGTCACGGTGCTGCTGATGCTCGGTGGCGCCACGCTCGTCGTGCTCGTTCCGCTCTGGTACCGGCGCGCCCGGCGCGCCCGCGCCTGGCGCCTCGAGCAGTTCGCTCGGGCAAACCATCTGCACTACGTTCCGGAGCTCGGCGCGCCGGCATTGCCGGGCATGATCTTCGCCCAGGGGCACTCCAAACGCGCGCGCGACCTCGTGCGCGGCACCGAGCCACGGTTCGTCGAGTTCGCGAACTATCGCTACACCACGGGCTCCGGCAAGAACCAGAGCACGCACACCTGGGGCTATGTCGCCATCAAGCTCGACGTTCCCCTCCCGCACATCGTCCTCGACGCGAAGGGCAACAACAGCCTGTTCGGCACCAATCTGCCCGTCTCGCTCGACCCCCAGCAGCGACTGCGCCTCGAGGGCGAGTTCAACGACTTCTTCACCCTCTACTGCCCGCAGGGCTACGAGACCGACGCGCTCTACCTGTTCACCCCCGACATCATGGCGCGCTTCATCGACCACGCCGCCGCCCTCGACATCGAGATCGTCGACGACTGGCTGTTTCTCTACGCCCGGCGCGACCTCGTCACCCTCGACCCCGCCACCTGGGCGTGGCTGTTCGGTGCTGTGCAGGCGCTGCTCGACAAGCTCGGCCAATGGGCGCGCTGGCGCGACGAGCGCCTGCGCGTGGATGCTGCATCCCCACCCCTCGGCATCGGCGCGCCGATTCCCGGGCTCGTCGCTGCGGCCGGGGCTGCAGCATCCGCCGTGCCCTTCGCGGGCGCCGCGCCGCGCACCCCGCCGCCGGGCGTCGCGTCTCCCGGTCGCCGCCTGAAGCGCGCCGTGTCGTGGCCGGCGATCATCACGATCGGCGCGTTCGTGCTGTTCTGGGTGCTCTCGCAGACGGGGGTGCTCAGCGCGATCTTCGGCAGGCTGTTCGGGTAGCGCTATTGCCCACTGTCGCTCCGCGCGGCCCACCAGGCCCGCAGGCGATCTTCCGCCTCGTCCTCGCTGATCACACCCTCGTCGAGGCGCACCTCGAGCAGGAACTTGTAGGCCGCGCCCACATCGCGCCCGGGCGGGATGGCGAGCACCTCCTGGATGCGGTTGCCATCGAGCGCCGGACGCATCGCGCCGAGCTCCTCCTGCTCACGCAGCAGCGCGATGCGCCGCTCGATGTCGTCATATGCCCCGGAGAGCATGTTGGCCTTGCGCTTGTTGCGGGTCGTCACGTCGGCCCGGGTCAGGATGTGCAGGCGCTCGAGCTCGTCGCCCGCGTCGCGCACGTAGCGCCGCACGGCCGAGTCGGTCCACGCGCCCTCGGCGTAGCCGAAGAACCGCAGGTGCTGCTCGATGAGCTGCGTCACCGATGCGATCGTGTCGGAGTCGAAGCGCAGGGCGAGCAGTCGCTTTCGGGCCATCCGCGCGCCCTTGAGGTCGTGGTGGTGAAACGTCACGGCGCCGCCCGGCTCGAGCTTGCGGGTCGCCGGCTTGCCGATGTCGTGCAGGAGCGCCGCGATGCGCAGGGCGACATCGGGCTCCGCCCCGGGGTTGCGCGCGTGCTCCAGCGCGATCGCCTGGCGCAGCACGGTCAACGAGTGCTCGTAGACGTCTTTGTGGTGGTGGTGTTCGTCGACTTCGAGGCGCAGCGCCGGCACCTCGGGCAAGAACTCGCCCATGAGCCCGGTCTCGACCATGATGCGGATGCCCCGCACCGGGTCGTCGGTCTGCATGAGGCGCACCAGCTCGCCCTGCACGCGCTCGGGGCTGACGATCGACAGCGTCGCGCGCAGCTCGGCCATCGCCGCCAGCGTCTCAGGCACCACGTCAACGTCGAGCTGGCTCGCGAAGCGGGCGGCCCGGAGCATGCGCAGCGGGTCGTCGCCGAAGCTCACGTGCGGATCGCCGGGGGTGCGCAGGCGCCCCGCGACGAGGTCTTCGACGCCGCCGGTGGGATCGACCAGCTGCAGCTGCGGCACGCGCAGTGCCATCGCGTTCATCGTGAAGTCGCGTCGGGCAAGATCCGGCTCGAGCGTGGTGCCGAACTCGACGGTGGGCTTGCGCGTCACCCCGTCGTAGCTGTCGGCGCGGTACGTCGTGATCTCGACCTGCTCGCCGAGCACGCGGGCACCGATCGTGCCGAACGCCCGCCCGATGTCCCATTGTGCGGTGCTGATCGGCGTCACGATCCGCAGGATCGTGTCGGGGTCGGCATCGGTCGTGAAGTCGAGATCGTGCACCTCGCGCCCGAGCAGGGCGTCGCGCACGGGACCGCCGACCACGGCGAGCTCGTGCCCGGCGTTCGCGAATGCGGCGGCCAGCGCGTCGACGACCGGGGACCCGGCCAGAACGCGCAACCGCGCGAGGCCCTCGGCCATGCTCACCATGCCAAGCATTCTATCGAGGCGCGACCGGCGTCCCGGCGCACGCGCGTCCCGGCATCCCGACGGACCGCCGTCCCGACGAGCCCACGTCCCGGCGCACCCGCGTGGCCGCCGGGCTCGGGTGCGCTAGAGATCGAGCGCCAGCACCCCGAGGTCGATCAGCTCGCGCACGCGCGGCAGCAGCACTTCGCGCAGCGCGGGCTCCGGGGCATCCATGAGCTGTGCGATCGCGCCGATCAGCGCGCCGAGCGGCAGGGTGCCGTCGCAGGCGCCCACGAGCGCCGCGAGCGCCGGGTCGACGCCGATCACCCGGTTGAACCCGCCGCCCTGGTGCAGCTCGATCACCGAGGGGTCATCGTCGCCGGGGCGGAAGTGCCGCACCTCGCTGATATCTGGCGCCACCAGGCAGCGGGACGCCGCCAGCTCGTCGTCGCCGAGCGCCACCTGCGCGTCGTGTCCGGCGAGCGCGGCCCGCAGGTGCCCTCCCAGGCTGTGCGGCGCGGTGATGGCCTGCCCCAGCCGCTCGTAGCGCGCGAGTGGCGTGGCGCCCGGCGTGGCGCCCGGCGTGGCGCCCGCGCCGTCTGCGTCTGCGTCGGCGCCACGCTCCGAACCCGCCGGTCGCCGCAGGAGCAGGTAGCCGAAGCCCACCGCGGTGACGCCGCGGCGCTCGAAGTCGTCGATCCACGCCGTCAGCAGCGCCTCATACTCGGGCGTGCCCGGCAGGGTGCCGCCATCGCGGATCCACGTCTCGGCATACCGAGCGGCGTCCTGCACCTCCCGCTCCACCACCCAGGCATCGAGGGGCACCGGGGATGCCGCGACCCACCCCCGCACCCGCTCGAGGCCGTCCTCGCCCTCGCGGTACTCCCAGTTGCCGAGCAGCTGCGCGGTGCCGCCGGGCTCCAGGTGCGCGCCGACGCCCGTGACGAACGACGCCACGATCGCATCGCCCTCCATGCCGCCGTCGCGATACTCATACGCCGGCACCCCCTCGCTGCGCGGGGTGATCACAAAGGGCGGGTTCGAAACCACCCGGTCGAAGCGCTCGCCCGCCACCGGTTTGAACATGCTGCCAAGGCGCGTCTCGATCCCGGTGACGCCGTTGAGTGCGGCGTTGAACTGCGTGAACCACAGCGCGCGGGGCGAGATATCGGTCGCCACGACGTGTGCCGCGTGGCGACGCGCGTGCAGCGCCTGGATGCCGCATCCCGTCCCCAGATCCAGCACCCGGGCCCGATCATCCGGGGCGGCACCCCGGGCACCTTCACCCGCACCCACACCCCCACCCACACCCACACCCACACCCGCACCCGCACCCGCACCCGCACCCGGCATCATCAACCCGGCCAGGGTCAGCGAGGCGCCGCCCACCCCCAGCACGTGGCCGACCGGGAGCGCCGAGCGCAGCGCGAGCTCGCCGAGGTCGCTGCCGATCCACCACTGCTCGGCACCGAGCTCGTCGGTGAAGGCATAGGGGCGCAGGTCGATGCGCGGCGTGACCTCCGCGCCCCGGCGAGCGATCAGGCCGAGCGCCGCCGCGCGCTCGAGGCCGAGCCTCGGCAGGGCCGCCGCCAGCGCGTCGGCGGGCACGGCATCGCCGAGCAGGAACAGGCTCGCCAGCACCGCGAGCGGGTGCTCGGTGCCCGCCGCGCGCAGGGCCCGGCGGGCAAGCGTGGGCTGGTCGCGTGTCAGGGCGTCGCCCGCGGCGCTGCCCCACAACGCGCCCACCGCGTCGACCGTGAACCGCGCGGCGCGGAGGTCTTCGGCGAGGTCCGCGACGGCTGCGGCATCCACCACGAGGGCTCTGACGTTCTCATCCATCCAGTCATTCAAGCGCACGCGCCGGCGCGGCAAGATCGCGCGCACGCGCCTCGCCTCCCAGGGAGCGCATGCGAGTCGACACTAGAATCGGCTGGCGTGCACACCTCTCGTGCACTCGAGCAGAGCACCGATATGACCGTGACCCCCACCGCCCCAGGCGCGAAAGCCCGACCCGCGAACGAACTCGCCGGGCGTCGCCGACCCCGCAGGTGGCGACCTCTCGCCGCGGCGATGCTGGCGCTGGCCCTCGTCACCGGTGCCGGTGCCTCCGCCGTCGCGGCCGATCGGGGCGATGAATCGGCGACGGTGGATGCCGCGGCCGAGCGCGCGCTCGCACCCCGGGTCACCCTCGCCCCACTCGCATCCGGCGTCGTCACGCCCGAGAGTGCGCTCGTGGCGCCCGTGGTCGTCGAGAACCTGACCGCACAGACCCTTGGCCCCGGCCGCGCACAGCTCGAGATCGGCCATGACGCCATCACCGATCGCGCCGTGCTCGATGGCTGGCTCGCCGGCACGCTCGACCCCGCGAGCCTCGGCGCCTTCGTCACCGGCGGCGAGGCGCAGATCGAACAGGTAGCGCCCGGCGAACTCACGACGGCGACGATCACCGTCGACGCGGCCGCGCCCGAGCTGGCCGGCCTCGCGCCCGGCGTGTATCCGCTCCTGGCGCGGTACACCGCAGCGCCGGGCGCCGGCGCGGAAGCTCCCACCGACAACGACGGCGACAGTGGCAGCGCCGGCAACGACGGCACAGACAACGACAGTGCAGACAACGACGGCAGCGGCACCGGCACCGAGGATGCCGGCGGCACGGACGGCGCCGGCCTCGCCGCCGAACCGATCGTGAGCACGAGCGCGATGGTCGTCCGTGACCCCGCCGCGGCACAGCCCTTCGAGGTTGGGCTCATCGTTCCGATCACCGCGCCCGCACTCTCGTCCGGCTTGCTGAGCGCCGCCGAGCTGCGAGTGCTGACCGCACCCGGCGGCGCCCTCACCGCGAGCCTCGATGCCGTCACCGGTACCCCCGCCATCCTCGCCATCGACCCCGCGATCCTCGCTGCGATTCGTGTGCTCGGCACCGCCGCACCCAGCGAGGCCATCGACTGGCTGGCACGGCTCGACGCGCTCCCGAACGAACGCTTCAGCCTCGCGTTTGCCGACAGCGACCTCGCGACCACCTTCGCCGCCGAGCTCCCCACGCCGTTCTCCCCGAGCACGCTGCAGAGTTATATGCGCCCGGAGGACTTTATCCCGGTCCCCGTGCCGACTCCCACCCCGGGAGGAGGCGAGCAATCGGGCGCGCTTTCGTCTTCTGGTCAGCTGAAACAGGAATATGCTGTAAATGGAATGTATGCGGGTTCGGCCGCCGATTCCACCCCGGTTCCGGCACCCAGCGAGGGCCCGAGCGGGGGCCCGAGCGAGACTCCCAGCGATGCCCCCGAAGACGCCGACACCCCGGTCTACCCGACGCTCGACGTGCTGCTCGGCGTTCCCGGCGCGCATCCCGCGATCGCCTGGCCGGTCACCGGAACTGCCAGCGGCGCCCTGCTGACGCACCTCGGGGCCGCCGCCGCCGAGCAGGGGAACACTGGTGTCGCACTGCTCGCATCGGCCAATACCGCGCAGGGGGCCGAGACACGCACGGTGCCGGCCCGCGGTGTGACGGGCGACGCATCCGTCCTCGTCTATGACGCATCGATCTCGGCCGCATTGCGCAACGCGGCGTCGGTACAGCACGCGCTGCTGCGAGGCGCGCCACTGACGGCCGCGGCGGCACAGCTCGCGCTCGCAGCCGCCCAGGTCGACGGGCAGCTGCTGCTGAGCGTGGACCGAGGCGCGGGACGCACGAGGATCGACCTCGGCGCCGCGATACAGACGGTGTTCGAGACCCCCGGGGCGACGCCGCGCGGGCTCGGCGAGCTCCTGGTCGCCGAACCGAGGCAGATCGAGGTCGTCGACGCCGAGGCCACACAAGCGCGCGTGGATGTGGCGCAGCGCCTGGTGCAGACGGAGGCCCGGATCGGCGCATTCGCGACCGTGCTCGATGACCCCGAGGTGCTCACGACCCCGGAGCACACGGCGATCGCACAGCTACTGGGCGCGGGATGGCTCAGTGCGCGGTGGCCGAGCGGGCAGCTCGCGAGCGGGCAGCTCTCGAGCGCCAAGCCAGAGGGTGCGCAGGTGACCGACGACCAGGAGCCCCCCGTGCAGGGTGCGACGCCCGCAACAGCCTGGAACCTGGCGATCATCGAACACGAGGCGCGTTCGGAGCGCACGCTCTCCTCGGTCGGCATCCTGCCCCCGTCCACCACGAACCTGCTCAGCGCCGACGCGAAGCTGCAGTTCTGGGTACGCAACGACCTCCCCTACCCGGTGAACGTGGTGTTCATCACCTCGCCGAACGACCTCCGGCTCGAGGTGTCGCGCAATAAGCCCGTCACGGCGCTGCCCAGCAGCAACACCCGCGTCGAGGTGCCCGTGATCGCCAAGGTCGGCAGCGGCGACGTGCAGTTGGAGCTCGAGCTGCGAAGCCCCACCCTGCAGCCGATCGGCACCCCGGTCACCGCCGAGGTCGTGGTGCGCGCCGACTGGGAGCTGATCGGTATCGTCTCGCTCGCAGTGATCGTCGGCACCCTGTTCGTCGTCGGCATCATCCGCACCGTCCTCGCGCGGCGCGGGCGGCGCAGGGCGGCCACCGGCGCGGGCGAGAGCGACGAAGACGAGAGCGACGAGGGCGAGAGCGACGAGCCCGCGCACCCAGAGGCGGAGCGACCCACCCCGAGCACAGAGGAATCCGGTGACGACCATGGCTAGCCTCGGCCGCGCAAGCATGCTCCTGGCGAGCGGCACCGTGCTCTCGCGCATCCTGGGCTTCGTTCGGGCCGCCGTGCTCGCCGCCGCGATCGGCGCCTTCAGTGAGGGTGCGAACGCGTTCGGCATCGCCAACCAGCTGCCGAACAACATCTACACGATCATCGCGAGCGGCATCCTCAGCGCCGTGCTCGTGCCGCAGATCGTGCGGGCGAACGGGCACGCCGACGGTGGGCGGGCCTACATCAACAAGATCTTCACGATCGCCCTCGTGGTGTTGCTGGCCGCGACCCTCGCGGCCATGCTTCTCGCCCCGTTCCTGGTGCAGATCTACACCCGGGGCTGGAGCGAGGCGCAGCTCGCGCTCGCTACCGTGCTGGCCTACTGGTGCCTCCCGCAGATCTTCTTCTACGGCCTCTACGCGCTGCTGGGCGAGGTGCTGAACGCCAAGAAGGTGTTCGGCCCGTTCACCTGGGCGCCGATCATCAACAACGTGGTTGCGCTCGCGGGCCTCGGCGCCTTCATCATGATCTTCGGGCTTTACAACGCGGACACCGCCGCGATCACCGATTGGACCCCCGATCGCATCGCCCTCCTCGGCGGCCTCACCACGCTCGGCGTCGCCGCTCAGGCGCTCATCCTGCTCGTGTGGTGGCGCCGTGCGGGCCTCAGCTACCGCCCCGACTTCCGCTGGCGCGGGGTGGGGCTGCGCAGCACGGGCAAGCTCGCCGGCTGGACCTTCGCCATGGTGATCACCGGTCAGCTCGCCGGCATCGTGCAATCGCAGGTGTCGTCGATCCCCGCCGAGGCGGGCTACGCCTCCGTGTTCGTCATGTCGAACGCGTGGCTCATCTTCATGCTCCCCCACTCGATCATCGCCGTGTCGATCGGCACCGCCTACTTCACCCAGCTCAGCGAACACGCCGTCGCCGGGCGGTTCGACGAGGTGCGCCGCGACGTGGGCAGCAGCATCCGCGTGCTCTCGCTGTTCATGGTGATCGGCACCGTGGCCATCGCGATCGCGGCGGTCCCAGCATCCCGAATCTTCACCAACGGAGCCTCGGGGGCGTTCGAGATGGCGCTCGTACTGTGGGCGTACCTGATCGGCCTCGTGCCGTTTGCGGCGCTGTTCGTCGTGCAGCGCACCTTCTACGCGTTGGGCGACACCCGAACCCCATTCTTCTTCACCCTGTTTCAGTGCACCCTCGTCGTGATCACCGCGCTGCTGGCGGCGCTGCTGCCGCCGCAGCACATCGCGATCGGCGTCGCGCTCGGGCAGTCGATCGCTGGCACCGCGCAGGCGCTGCTGGCGGCATGGCTGCTGAAGCGACGCCTCGGCCACATCGGCTCCCGCGGGATCCTCGGCGCGCTGGTGCGATTCGCCCTCGCCGCGGTGCCCGCCGCCGCTATCGGGCTCGGCGCCCTGTGGCTGTTCGGCGGCATCGGCGAGCACTCGTGGGCGCTCAGCGGTGTGCTTCCCGCCATCGTCGCGACCGCGGTCATCGGTGCGGTCACGGGGCTCAGCTACCTCGGCATCCTGGTGCTCGTGCGCACCCCCGAGATCGAACCGGCCCTCTCCGCCATTCGCCGCCGCTGAGCGCCGGCGCCCCCGCGCGGCGCTCGTGCCCGCACAGGCCATGGAATAGCCGCGCGCTACCATGGGTTGAGGCTCATGGACGGCGATCGCGGTCCTCCGCGAGCAACCACAAAGCGAGCAACCACAAGGAGCTATTTTGCGTCAGGTCATCATCGTCGGATCAGGTCCCGCAGCACTCACCGCCGCCATCTACGCGGCGCGGGCAGACCTGAAGCCCCTCGTCATCGCCAGTTCGGTCGAGGTGGGCGGCGAGCTCATGAACACCACCGACGTTGAGAACTTCCCCGGCTTCGACGAAGGCATCCAGGGCCCTGAGCTCATGGAGAAGATGCAGGCGCAGGCCGAGCGCTTCGGCGCTGAGATCGTGTACGACGACGTCGCGGCACTCGAGCTCGACGGCCCTCTCAAGCGCGTGACCCTCGCGAGCGGCGCGGTGCACGAGGCATCCACCATCATCTACGCGACGGGTTCGGCGTACCGCAAGCTCGGCGTCGAGGGCGAGGAGCGCCTCACCGGCCACGGCGTCTCATGGTGCGCAACCTGCGACGGCTTCTTCTTCCGTGAGCGCGCGATCGCCGTCGTCGGCGGCGGCGACTCGGCCATGGAAGAGGCGACCTTCCTCACCCGCTTCGCCTCCAAGGTCTACGTCATCCACCGCAAAGACACGCTGCGCGCCTCGAAGATCATGCAGGAGCGGGCGCTGCAGAACGAGAAGATCGAGTTCGTCTGGAACAGCGAGGTCGTCGAGATCCAGGGCGAGTCGGCCGTGAGCGGCCTCGTGCTCAAGAGCACCGTGGATGCCGGGCTGCGCGAGCTGCCCGTGGAGGGCGTGTTCATCGCCATCGGCAACGACCCGCGCACGCACCTCGTGCACGACAAGCTCGAGCTGACCGAGGAGGGCACCATCGCCGTCGACGGCCGTTCGTCACGAACGAGCGTGCCGGGCGTGTTCGCAGCGGGCGATGTGATCGACCCCACCTACCGGCAGGCCGTGACCGCCGCCGCAAGCGGGACGGTCGCCGCGCTCGATGCCGAGCACTTCCTCGCACTGGCGGCCCAGTCCGGCGGCGACGAGCAGGCGGCCAGGGCCGTCGCGACCGCGACCGTCTGATCCGCACGGAACATCTGCGGCCTCGCGGGCGTTACTGTCCAGAAGCCGCACATCGAACCGCACCGACACGAAGCGGCGCCCCACCGGGCACCGACACGACAAGGAGATTTCTGACATGAGCGCACGCGCAACAAGCTCTGCCACCTGGGACGCGGACGTCCTCCAGGCGACCGGCCCGGTGCTGGTCGATTTCTGGGCCGAATGGTGTGGCCCCTGCCGCCAGGTCGGCCCGATCCTCGACCAGATCCAGGCCGAACACGCCGACAAGATCACGATCCTCAAGCTCAACGTCGACGAGAACCCCGACCTTGCCATGAAGTACCAGATCACCTCGATTCCCGCGATGAAGGTGTTCCAGGGCGGCAACGTCGAGACCACGATCATCGGCGCCAAGCCGAAGGGTGCGCTCGAGAAGGACCTCGCCGCGTACATCGCGTAGGCAGCACGACAACACAACACCCGCCCCCTCCACTACGGAGTCGGGCGGGTGTTGTGTTTTCGGCTTCGCCGCAGGGTGGCGTGTTGCGACGGGATGCCTCAGCCCCCGTACCCCGGCTCCCCGAGGATTCCAAGAATGCGGTTGAGGTCGCCGACCGTCGCGAAATCGATAGTGATCTGGCCTTTCTTGGCGGTCAGTGAGATCTTCACGCGGGTGTCGAGGCGATCGCCGAGGTGCTCTGCGATCTCGTCGAGATGCCCACGGCGGGTGCCGGCCTTCGGCGCCACGCGGCGTGCGGGCGAGCCGGCCGCCGCAGCCTCGGCGGCGCGTACCGACAGATCCTCGCTGACGATCTTGTCGGCGAGGTGCTGCATCGAGACCTCGTCTTCGAGTGTGAGCAGCGCCCGAGCGTGCCCGGCGCTGAGCACGCCGGCGGCAACGCGCTGCTGGACGGGCACCGGGAGCTTCAGCAGGCGAATCGTGTTACTGATCTGCGGGCGCGAGCGACCGATCCGAGCCGCGAGCTCCTCCTGGGTGATCCCGAAGTCCGAGAGCAGCTGCTGGTAGGCCGATGCCTCCTCGAGCGGGTTGAGCTGCGAGCGGTGCAGGTTCTCAAGCAGGGCATCACGCAGCAGGAACTCGTCGTCGGTCTCGCGCACGATCGCCGG
>JAGQTK010000259.1 GCA_020439065.1 Microthrixaceae bacterium | reverse complement strand
ATGATGATCTGGTCGGCGTAGCTCGCGGCGAACAGGACCACGCTCGACGCCGCCAGGGGCAGCCCGAACCTCATCAGCCTGCCGATCAGCGTCCGATCCCAGCCGAAACGATACGGCACCGGCGACCAGCGCCACAGGAGGATCGCGAAGACGATGCTCGCGACGACCCGCCCGACCGCGAGGCTCATGGCGCCCCAGCCAAACAGCGCGAGGACGATCGACAGGCCCGCGCCCAGCCAGGTGTTCACCTGATCGGCGATCGTGCGTTCCTTCTGCATGAACTCGCGCTGGAGAATGGCAGCCGGCGTCGCGACCAGTCCGTTGATCAAGACAGACACGGCCATCACCTGGACGACGGGCGTGGCCTCGACATCGCCAAGCGCCGTGGCCAGCCATGGCGCCGCGATGATGAGCGCCGACATCAGCACCGCGCTGCTCACGACCGAGACCGTGTTGATCGTGGGAGCGATCTTCGCCGGATCCTCGCGCCACCGGATGACGGCAAGGCTCACGCCGAGCTCATTGAAGCTCAGGATCGCGAGCAGCGTCACCGTGGCGATCGCGAAGACTCCGAACTCGTCGGGGCCGAGGATGCGCGCAAGCGCGACGCCGATCGCCAGCGTGCCCAGCCGAGAAGCGAGGGTGTTGCCGAAGCTCCATCCAAACGCTCGGCTCGCCTTCCGCGCGACGGAATCCGGCTGACCTACCTCATCCGCCATGGCCGACTGCTTGACGCAGCGCGTCTGCGACGAGCACCTGCTGCTCTTCGGTGAGGTGCGGGAACATCGGCAGCGACAAGATCCGGGCTGCGGCGGCCTCCGCCACGGGGAACTGCCCCTCGCGGTACCCGAGGCCCGCGTATGCCGCGGTCAGGTGCACCGGGGTCGGGTAGTGAATGCCGACACCGATGCCGGCGGCGGTGAGCGCCTCGGCGACCCGGTCCCGCTCATCGAGCTGCACTACGTACAGGTGCCAGACGTCGATGTTGCCCTCCCGCGTGCGCGGCGTCTCCACACCGTCGATGTCGCCGAGGAGCATCCCGTACCGCACCGCTGCCGCGCGGCGCGCCGAGTTCCAGCCCTCGAGTCGACGCAGCTTGGCACGGAGCACCGTGGCCTGGACCGCGTCGAGCCGCGCATTCATGCCGATGCGGTCGTGCACGTACTTGACGCTGCTGCCGTGAGCGGCCATGTTTCGCACGACGGCGGCGATGGCGGCATCGTCGGTGAGCACGGCACCGGCGTCGCCGGCCGCGCCGAGATTCTTGCCCGGGTAGAAGCTGGTTGCGGCGACTCGGCCCAGTGCGCCAGCCCGCCCAGCGTGCGACGACGCGCCCTGGGACTGGGCCGCATCCTCGATGATGACCAGCCCGTGCTTGTCGGCGATCGGTGCGAGCGACTCAACGGCCGCCGTCTGCCCATACAGGTGCACGGGCGCGATTGCGCGGGTGCGTTCGGTGACTGCCGCCTCCACGGCGCCGGCGTCGATCAGCAGGCAGTCGCTGTCGACATCGACGAATACGGGCACCGCGCCGATGCGCGAGACTGCCTCGGCGGTCGCGATGAACGTGTTCGCGGGCATGATGACCTCGTCGCCCGCCTCGACACCGGTTGCGCGGAAGGCGAGCTCCAGCGCGTCAGTGCCGTTCGACACGCCGATGACATGGTCGACGCCGATGTAGTCGGCGAACTCCCGCTCAAAGGCTGCGACCTCAGGGCCGCCCACGAAGTTCGCAGATTCGAACTGCACGCGCCAGGTCGGCAGCACTTCCTCGGCGATCTCCGCCGACTGTGCTGCCAGGTCAAGAAATGGCACCTGCTGGGTCACGCTTGTACTCCCAATTCTCGTGCGGGCACACCGGCCCATGTCTGTGAGGCCGGAACGTCGCCAAGCACGACGGACCCCATTCCCACTGTGGCATTCGGGCCGATGCTCAGCTGCTGGCGCACCGAGGCGTTCATTCCGATGTAGGCGGCCTCGCCGACCCGCACCGTGCCGCCGAGGCTGACTCCAGCCGCGAGGGTCGCGAAGTCGGCGATGACATCGTCGTGTGTGATCGTGCAGTTGGGCATCACCACAACGTGGCGTCCGATCGCCGCATCGGCCGTGATCACTGTGCCGTCGAGAATCACGGATCCCCGACCCACGACGCTCGTCGCACCGAGGCGGACCCCGGTGCTGACAAAGGTGGCGAACCGCTCGTCGGCGACGCCAAGCGCAGCAAGCATCGCGACGACCTTGCGCCGCGCGCCGCTCGGGCCGATCGTGATCAGCAGGTCTTCCGCCCGCGCCGCTGCCGAGGCGACCGCCCCGAGCACCGGGACTCCGCCGATGATCTG
>JAGQTK010000258.1 GCA_020439065.1 Microthrixaceae bacterium | reverse complement strand
TCGGCGCAGGCGCGATCGGCGCGGGCGCGAAGAGCGCAGTCGGCGAGTCGGCGGATGCCGCGGCATCCGCGGGGGCCACGATCTCGACGGGCGCCGCGCGGCCGACGCGCAGCGGCCCGGGCGCGTCCTGCGCGGGCTCGCCGAGCCAGCGGGCGCTGCCCCACCCGAGCACGCTCGACCACACGGGCGGCACCAGCGCGGCGAGCACCGTCATGCCCGTGCCGAGGCCGAACGCACGAGTGATGCGGTGCGCGGCCATGATCCACAAGACCCAGAGGGCGAGCTGCCCGAGCCCGGGTACGAGCGCCACCAGCACAAACCACGCGCTGATGCCCCCGAGGCGAAGCAGCACGACGAGGTTCAGCACGGGCACCCACGCCTGCCAGCGCGGCTGACCCGCCTTGCCGAACACGGCCGAAAGGCTCCACGCGGTCCAGGCATAGACGATCACCGCCAGGGCGATCGAGACCCCCGTGACCGTGAGCACGAATTCGTTCATGACCGTTGCGCGCCCGCATCGCGAGCGCGCGTTCTCCTCTCGTGCAGCCAGGCGTTGGCACGCGTGTGTGCGGCCTTCGACGGGGCCAGATGCCGTGCGAACGATCTCAACGATACGGCCGCGCGCAGGCGCTGCCAGGTTCCCACACCCGCGGCGCGCGTCGCACGCTCGGCATCCACCATGCGCCAGAAGCGCTCCGCGTCCTCCGCGCGGGGCGGCTCGGGCGCGAAGACCGCGCGATCGGCCAGTGCCGCCAGGCGCGCGCCCGCATCCGCGGCGGCAGCGGCAGCGGATGCCACGGCAACGGATGCCACGGCGGGCCCGTGCCCGAAATGCGCGGCCAGCTCGCTCCGGGTCATCACCGCGGGCGCGGTGAGTCCCCGGTCGAGGGCGTCGTCGACGTACTCGTCCCAGCCACCGACGATCCGCGACGCCGGGTCCCAGGCGCTCCGCCGCGCGCGCCGCCGGAACGCCTTCGCCGCGATCACGATGCACAACGGGGCGAGCACAAGTGCGGCGCATAGCGCGATCAGGGCGAGCACCCGCAGCGCGGCCCACAGGGGGCCGAGGTCGAGCGGGGCCTGCTCGTCATCTTCCGGCGAAAGCGCCGAGTCCTGCTGCAGCGGCGGCGGCGGCACGACCTCCTCGGCGGTCGCCGGCCGCACCTGCGTCGCGTGCTCCGGGTCACGCAACTGGACCGCATCGCGCTCGACCGAGGCGGCGTGCTGCGGCGTGACATCGACCGGCACCCAGACGCCGTCCGCGTCCTGCACCTCGGCCCACGCCGACACATCACCCGAGCGGCACACCCCGTCGGTGCAGTGCGAGAGGGCGCCCGCGCCGTCCAGCCGCGCGCCGACCACCACGCGAGCGGCAAAGCCGAGCTCCTGCGCCATGAGCGTGACCGCGGTCGCAAACTGCTCTTCGTCGCCGATCGCGGCAACGAGCGCGCCATCCGCGGGCACGACCCCGCCGCCCGCGAGCTGCGCCTCGCGCTCGAGCAGCTGCGCAAACAGGGTGTCGATGCGGGCAAGCGAATGCCCGGCCGCACTCGGCTGGAACGTGTAGTCCTGCAGCTGCGCCATCCAGCGCGCCGGCTGCTCGTCGCCTGCGGCAGTCAGCGCGCGGCTGAGATACCCGCGCGCGCGCAGTCGCTCGACGAGCGTGGCCAGCCCCGGCCCACCCCCGCCCGCATCCTGTGCCTCCACCCACTCGAGCAGGCGCTCGGGCACCGGCACCCCAGGCCGCGCCCCGCCCGGGGTGAGGCTGCCGAGCGCGCGCTCCTCCGGCAGCGTGACCCGCAGCTCGTAGGCGTCGCCGGGCTCGAGGCCACCGGCCGCGATCTGCACGCCCGCCGCCCGCTCGGCGCTGTAGTAGAAGCCGTCGCCCAGCGCCGCAGAGCGCGGGCCCGAGAACCGCACGGATTCGAGCGAGCCGGCCATCGGCATCCAGATCTGGCCGTATTCGGCGATCTCGACGCGCACGGTGCTCGGTGTGCCGGGCTCGGGATCGAGGCGCGAGGGAACCCGGGTGAAGGGCGCGGCGAGGGCCGGCGCGCCCGCGTCGGCGGGGGTGGCGGCACCCGGCGCACCGCGAAAGGTCTCGCCGTCGTAGGCATCGAGCGTCGCGAGCCGGATGCGCGCCGGCAACGCGCCCTCGGCGGTCACCGTGAACAGCACCGTGTCGAACGCGTCATCGGCGAAAAACGCGCGGTACTGCGCGAGCGGGCTCACCGCGGCACGCACCTCGCGCTCGGGGCCGATGCCGGTGCGAAGCACCTCGCGCGGCAGGGACTGCGCGGCGGCGGGTACGACGAGCGCGGCCCCCACCGCGACCGCGACCATCC
>JAGQTK010000257.1 GCA_020439065.1 Microthrixaceae bacterium | reverse complement strand
TCAGGCTCCACCTCGCCGACGGGAACGTCACGCGCGCGTGGGAGGCGGCGGATGCCTTCGGCGCCGGCCACGCGTGGCGCGAACTGGCGGACGCCTCGGAAGACGACTTCCCGCTCCGGGCGGGCCGCCTGTGCCTGACTCAGGTGCTGGAGTCCCTCACCACACCGGACTCCAAGCGGTACCCAGCCATCGTCGATCTCCTCGTCAAGGCACGCGCCCTCTACGACACGGCAGGCCACCGAGCTGAGGCGGACGCCGAGATCATCCGCTTGCGCGAGGCCTACCGCCGCCGCCCCGCCCTGATGTCGGCCATGAACCGGGCCGGGCTGTCCTCCTAAGACCCTGAAGGCCGGTCACTCGGGATCACGCGCGCCTGGATCCGCGAGCCAGAGCTCAGGATCGGGTCGGGCCCGTTGCAGTGTCGTTTGTCGTTGCCAGCCTGCCGCCTGAGCTCGCCTGCTGTTCAGGACGAGAGATTCGCAGGTGATCTCGGGTTCACAGAGGACGCTGACCCGTTCCGTCTTCACGCACCTCAGCCTTGAGGGGCCTGGCCAATTGCCACCCTGCCGGCTCGTCGCGTAGGACCTCGGCCACGGTTTCTTCCGACCCGGCGCCATCTCGCCGGTAGACGGTGATCTTGTCACCGACCTGGATGTTCTTGGCCCGGATGACCCATTCGGAGTTGAGTTGGCGCCACGTAGCGCGCGGAGGCATCGGGGAATACTTGCTCGGGTCTCGCCGAACTGACTTTCCCGGAACTGGAACTGGAAGCAGCGTTACGTCCTCGTACCATGACTGGCTTCCAGGGCGCCCAGTCACAGCTTCCCAGAGGGCGTTGACCGTCAGCTTGTCTTCGTCCACGCCCTCTGTGAGACCCGGTCCGACCAACCCAACCCAACCGTTTCCCGCCTTCACTACGGTGAAGCGGCACTCCCCCCGCGTGGTGCTCGGGAGGTGGTGGTCGCCGAGTGGCGGGTTCCCGACCAGGTCGCCGCGCCTTGGTGACGCTTTCGCTCCACTCAACCGCGTGCCCGCCAACAGCCTGAGCGTGCTGGGCGTCGACGCGGCCCGTTGAGTGGAGCGAAAGCGTCACTCCGGCCCGGAGCCAGGCGTCACTTCCGGTCCGACTTCTGGCGCGGCAGCCCGAGGTAGTGGCGGCGAAGGTCATCCGGCTGCTTCTCGAGGGCGTAGCGCATCGTGGTGCGCGGCATCCGGGGCGCCCAGCGGTCGAGGAACGCGAGCAGCGCCGGCGCGCCGGCGCGGGTGCCGACGTCCCGCAGCACCCAGCCGACGGCCTTGTGGAGGAGGTCGTGGGGATCATCGAGGAGGAGCTCGGCAATCCGCAGCGACGGGCCGGGGTCCCCTGCCTTCAGGGGCGGGAACGTCGCGAGGATCGCGGCGCGGCGCTGCCACAGCGTGCCGGACGCGAGCCGCGTCCACAGTGCCTCATCGCCGAGGACGCCGAGGACATGGGCGGCGCTGGCGTCGACGAGGTCCCAGTTGTCGATGGCCCCGCGCTCCAGCCCGGCGAGATAGCGGGACAGGACGTCGGCGCGCTGGGCGGCGTCCGCCCGAGGGACGCGCTCCGCCAGGAGGAGCACACCGGCCAGCCGCACCTCGTGCAGCGGGTGGTCGAGCAGGGCATCGACCTCGTCCAGGGGCAGGAGCCGGAAGGCCTTGATCGTCCGGCGCACGTCGCCGACTCGGCAGCCCAGGAACTGGTCGCCCTCGCCGTACTCCCCCGGCCCGGTGCGAAAGTAGCGCCGATTGAACTGCGCCCGCTCAGGATCGGCCACAGCCTGCAGTGCCGCTACGACGTCGGCGGCGGTGCTGTGGGCCACGACCTCACGCGCCCGACGCCCGGGCGGCCGCCTTCTTCTCCTTCTTGTAGGCCCGCACCTGCTGCAGCGAGTCCGGGCCGGTCACGTCCGCGATGGACATGTGGACGCCGTCGCGTCCGTAGTCGCCGGCCGCCTCGCGCCAGCCGGGAGCCTCGAGCCCTCGCTGTTTGCCGAGCAGGGCCAGGAAGATGCGGGCCTTCTGGTCGCCGAACCCGGGCAAAGCCTTGAGCCTGCGCAGGATCTCCCGGCCGTCCGGATCGTCCTGGGTCCAGAGGGCGGCGGTGTCGCCGGCGTAGTCCTCCACCACGGCTGTTGCCAGGTCGTGCACCCGCTGCCCCATCGACTTCGGGAAGCGGTGCACCGCCGGCGGGGTGGCGCAGAGCGCGATGAAGTCGTCGGGGTCGGTCGCGGCGATGCGCTCGGGGTCGATCGAGCCCAGCCGCTCGACGATCTTGCGCGGCCCGTCGAAGGCCACCTCCATGGGCACCTGCTGGTCGAGCAGCAT
>JAGQTK010000256.1 GCA_020439065.1 Microthrixaceae bacterium | reverse complement strand
GTCGACGCGGCCGGGGCCCACCGCCACGACCTCGCCCTCCTGGGGCTTCTCCTTGGCGGTGTCAGGGATGACCAGGCCACTCGCGGTGGTCTGCTCTGCCTCGATCTGCTTGATGACGATGCGGTCCTCGAGCGGCTTGATGGAAACCGACACGGTCTACCTCTGCTTTCTTGACGGCGCCTGTTGCCCGGCACCGTCCTCGGTCGTGTGACGTTGAAGACTATTAGCACCCTCACCACGAGAGTGCTAACACTCAGTCTAGGCAGTTGCTGGCACTCATGCAACGCGAGTGCCAGCGGGGCGCGGCGGGTACGGCGGGGCACGGCGGGCACGGCGTGGTCGTGCGGCGACGCCCGCCGCAGCCTGCTCGTAGGCTTGGGGGGTGCTGATGACCGAGCTGACCGCCCTGCTGACCCCCGAGGGGCTCCGGCTGCTGGGTTCGCTCCCACCGATCACCTCGAGCGACGATGTGCTTCGCGAGGTCACCCGGCTGCGCGGGGCGGGGCACTCCCCCGAGCTCGTCTCGGCCGTCATGGAGCAGGCCCGCCTGCGCACCCGAGCCCGGGCCAAATTCGGCGAGTTCGCGCCCCGCATGCTGTTCACGCAGGCGGGTCTCGAGCAGGCGACGCGCCTGCCGGTGGCGGCGCTGCACGCGGGCCGGTTCCGGGAGGCGGGTGTGTCGCGCGTGGTCGATCTCGGCTGCGGGATCGGTGGCGACTCGCTCGCATTCGCCGGGCTCGGGCTGGCGGTGCTGGCCGTGGATGCCGACGAGGTCACCGCCGCACTCGCCGCGTTCAACCTCGCGCCGTTCGGCCCCACCGCCTCGGTGCTGCATGCGCGCGCCGAGGACGTCGCGCTGCGTGACGACGACGCCGCCTGGCTCGACCCCGCGCGCCGCACGAGCGGGCACCGCGAGACCACGCGCCTCGCCCGCAGCGCCGACTACACGCCCACGCTCGATTGGGCGTTCGAGCGTGCCCGCACCCGGCCGACGGGCATCAAGCTCGGCCCCGGCTTCGACCGCGACGCGATCCCCGCAGACGCCGAGGCGCAGTGGGTCAGCGTCGACGGCTCGACCCTCGAGCTCGCGCTGTGGTTCGGCGCCGTGGCGCGCGAGGGCGTGCGCCGCGCCGCGCTCGTGCTCCGCGGCGGCGAGTCACACGAACTCACCGCCCCCGGCGACACCCCCGACGAGCCCGTGCGCGCGCTCGGCGCGTACGTGCACGAGCCCGATGGCGCCGTGATCCGCGCGCGCCTGGTCGGCGCGGTCGCGCGCGCGCAGGGCGCGGGGATGCTGAGCCCCGGGATCGCGTACTCGACGGGCGATGCGCCGGTGGCGAGCCCCTTCAGCACGAGCTTTCGCGTGCGCGAGGAGCTGCCCTTCGAGACCAAGGCGCTGGCCCGGGCGCTGCGCGAGCGGGGCATCGGGGTGCTGGAGATCAAAAAGCGCGGTGTGGATGTCGATCCCGCGCGCCTGCGCACCGCGCTGAAGCTGCGCGGCCCGGAGTCGGCGACGCTGATCCTCACGCGCGTGGCCGAGAAGCGCACCGCGCTGCTCGCCCAGCGGGTGTAGCCGCGGCAGACGGCCGCTAGCCGAAGAGGTCGGCGGTCAGCGCGGCGTAGCTGAGCCACCCGGCGCTGTAGATGAGCCCCGCGATGCCGAGCGCGAGCGCCCAGCCGGCGAACTGCCGACTCTCGGTGGGGCGGCGCAGCGCCACGGCCCCGGTGACGAGGCCGACGATCGAGATCGGGAAGCCCCAGCCGACGAAGAACGACGCGACGAGCCCGACGATGGAGAACGCGAGGCCCCAGCCGGCGATGCCGCGCGGCCGAGTCGGCTCGGGCTGTGTCGAAACCGCCGGCGTCCACGCGGGGGCGTCGCCCGGGTCGACGGGCGCGCCGTGCGGGATGTCGAGCATGCCGGTCGGGAAGCGCTGGAAGCCGTCGCCGGTGCTGCCGGGCACGCGCGGCGCGGTGCGCACCGCATCGCCGGGCACTGACGGCTCGAACGGGGCCACCGGGGTCTCCCCCGGCTGCGGCTGCGTGCCCGGCGCGCTCATGCCACCGGCTCCTCGGCGACCCGCTCGGCAACCTGGATGTCGGTGACCGGCAGCGTCGAGTCGGCGCCGAAGGCGAGGGTGGACGGCTCGCGGCCGGCCATGATCAGCTCGGCGGCGAGCGCCGCGATCATCGCCCCGTTGTCGGTGCACAGCGCCAAGGGCGGAATGCGCAGGGTGACGCCGGCGGCCGCGGCGCGCTCGCCCGCCACCTCGCGCAGGCGCCGGTTCGCGATCACGCCGCCGCCGAGCAGCAGCCGCGGCACGCCGAACTGCGCGCAGGCGTCGAG
>JAGQTK010000255.1 GCA_020439065.1 Microthrixaceae bacterium | reverse complement strand
GTCGATTATGACCCGGCACCCACTCACGCGTATGGCGCCGCGAACGCGGCACGGGATGCTACTGCTGCGGCGGCGTCGCCGGGGGCGCCGGCGGCTCGCCACCACCCGGCGCCGCGGGCGGCACCGGCGGCTGACCGGGCTGACCCGGCTGCGGGTACCCGGGCTGCGCACCCGGCTGCGGGTAGCCGGGCTGCTGGAACCCAGGCTGCTGCGGGTACCCCGGCTGCGGGTAGCCCGGGTTCATCACCGGGTTGGCCGGGTAGCCACCGACGGGAACCTGGCTCGGGATGCCGGACCAGGTCGTGGTGTCGGCGAGGATGCTGTCCTTCCATGGCGCTGCGGGCACCGCGACGTTCCAGCGCGAGCGGTCGAAGGCGAGGATGCCGAACCAGACGATGCTCACGAGTACGTAGAGCACCACCCAGACAGCCTCCTTCTGAAGCTTGAGGCCCACGCGCCACGCGGCGAGCACCGAGTAGACGGCGGCGGCGATGATGATCAGCTGGCCGACGACGGGGATCCAGCTCAGGAGCAGACCGCCACCCCACAGCACCAGCGACCACCAGGGGTTCAGATCGCCGAGCTTGGAGAAGACCATCATGCTGTAGACGGGTACCCAGGCGCGCCACTTGCCCTGCACGCCGGCTTTGTCGAAGATCTTCATCAAGAAGATCGCGGAGACCACGTAGGCGGCCAGGGCGAGAATCAGCATGAACAGGACGAAGCCTGCCAGCGCGAAGATCTCTGAAGAGTCGTAATACATAGACCAATCCATGCGTTGGGGCCCGGCGGGCCATGGGGAGCGGCCGTGGGGAACGGCCGTCAGTGCACATCGTAGCGAGACGATAACACCGACACTAGCGAGTGTTTCAGGCAGGCACGCGCAATTCGACCTGCCCGGCCACGTCGCCGGCACGCACGTGGAGCCCCTGCGCGGATGCCCAGCTGATCAGCGCTTCTGTCGATCGAACCCGCGGACGGGTGCGCGCCAGCACCCGGACGAGCTCCCCCTTGGCCTTCTTGTTGAAGTGGTTGAGCGCGCGCACGGTGCCATCGCCGGCCTGCGTCGTGACGCGCACGTACGCCGAACGCAGAGACTGCGGAACCGGGCCGAGCGCGACGTACGCCTCGGAGCGCAGATCGAGCACGTAGCCGGGCGCGTGCGCCTCGAGCACCTCGGTGATCGCACTCCCCCACAGCGCGCGCGGCGCCGCGGTGCCGGGCACCGTGATCCCCGCACCGAGCCGGTAGCTCGGGATGCGATCAAGCGCACGCACCAGGCCGAAGGCCGAGCTGTGGATCGCGACGTTGCGCCCGAGCCATGCGCGAGCCGGGGCATCCAAGGTGTTGGCGCCCAGCGCATCAAACAGCACGCCCGTGTACCGGTCGACGGCCGCCATGGCGGGAGCGGTGCGCAGCGTGGCGTTCACGGTGGCCTCACCGCGCTGCTTCGGGCCGAGCTTCAGCACGCGGGCCGCTTCTTCCGCATCGCCGGCCAGGGCGACGAGCGCATCGACGAGCTGCTCGCGGCGCGGGAGCAGCTCCTCAAAACCCAGCGCGGCGAGGTCGGCCGGGCGGCGCGAACCACCCGGGCGCTTCGTCTCAGAAGGTGGAAGCAGAATCAGCATCGGTGTCCCAGCAGAAGACAGCGAAGCGCGCCGCTCCAAACAGAGCGGCGCGCTTCGCGGTACGAATGGTCTCGGCTACGAGATGAGCGCAGCGTTGCCCGCCACGATCGTGAGCTCGTCACCCTCCATCGAGAGGAAGCCATCCTGCGCGTTGGCGAGGATCTTGCTGCCATCTTCGAGGGTGATACGAACCTGACCCTCGGCGAGGATCGCCAGCACCGGTTCGTGACCGGACATGAAGCCGATCTCGCCCTCGACCGTCTTCGCGATGACGAGCGATGCGTCGCCGCTCCACACGGCCCGGTCGGCCGAAACGAGGCTCACCTTGAGGGCCATGATCAGCCGTTCTCCTTCTGGATCTGTGCCCACTTCTCTTCGACGTCGCTGATGCCACCGACGTTGAAGAATGCCTGCTCGGCAACGTGGTCGAACTCGCCCTTGACGATCGCGTCGAACGACTCGATGGTCTCCTTGATCGGCACCGTCGAACCGTCGACACCGGTGAACTTCTTCGCCATGTAGGTGTTCTGCGAGAGGAACTGCTGGATGCGACGCGCGCGTGCGACGACGATCTTGTCTTCCTCAGAGAGCTCGTCAACACCGAGGATCGCGATGATCTCCTGGAGTTCCTTGTTCTTCTGCAGGATCTGCTTCACAGCGGTCGCCACGCGGTAGTGGTCGGCACCGATGTAGCGCGGGTCGAGGATGCGGCTCGTCGAGGTGAGCGG
>JAGQTK010000254.1 GCA_020439065.1 Microthrixaceae bacterium | reverse complement strand
ATCTCCGTCATGTTCTGGGCCGACTTCTGCTTCGAAGCCCGCTCACTCGAGGCACTGAAGTACCTTCGCCGGCTCCAACGCGACGGTGACCGTACACCGCCCGCCGCGGTGATCTTCCCCGTCAAGGAGCGGCGCGAAAGCGCGACCTACCGGTACATGCGCGTCGACACCTATGAGAAGCCGCTCCACGACAACCCGCGCCATCAACTGTTCCTCAGCGTCGCCGAACCCCTGAACCCCGACCGGCGCCGCCTCACGAACGTCGAATCAGACTCGATCCTTGTGCTCGGGCACGGCTCGTGGTTCGACTGGACCGGCAAGCCCGTCACTGAGCTCCGCTTCACCATCGAAGATCAATGGCAACTGGCCGCTCTCTAGAACGGCACCCGGCTTCCAGCCGCGCGAAATACGCACGCAACCGGGTCGTCATGTCGATGATCGCGGCCCGATCGTCAGGTGAAACCCGATCAACTCGCTCCGCGACGAGCAGGCTCGCTTGCAGCGACTGCTCCCGGTCGATCACTCCGTCGTCAAAAAGTCCGACGAGAACGCCGCGGACCCTGGTCGCCGCCTCATGCATGATGTCGTAGAACACGACCGTCGGCACCCTGCTCCCCGGTGCCAGCGGCTGAGTTGCGACGTGATCGTCTATGTCCGTGCTTCTCACCCGTCAAGCCGCCCAGTGCGGTTGAACCCGTTCCGGGTCGAAGTTACCCCGCCCCGGGGACCCCGCCGCGATCGTCGCGGACGGCAGGATCGCCCGGATGATCGCATGCTGCCGGTCCAGCGAGTACGTGTCCCACCGTTCCCGGATGATGGTGCCGTTGCCGACCAAGCTGCCCAAGGTGTCTTTCGTCGCCAGCGATTCCAACACCCGCGCAGCCTCCGCCGCCTTCGCCTCCGCGACCGGACGCGCCGCCAAGTACTCCGCCTTGCTGATGTCCCCGGCCGCGAACATCTCCGCCACGTCCGTCAACCGCCGCTGCGCCGCGTCCAGCATCGCGACCGCATCCGCGTGCCGGGCGTCCGCCTCGTGCTTGCCCTCCAAGGCAGCGGTCACCTCCGGGGTATCGAGCCGATACAACGCCGCTTCCGTCAACCACGTCTCCACAGGGACGGCGCTGATGGTGAGCTTCCCGCAACCGCCGTGATCCGGCCCCGACTGGCACACATACCGGCGCTCGACCTTCCCCTGCGGGGTCTGACGGGCCGCGGAGAACAACCGGCCTCCGCACTTCCCGCACCGCAGCAACCCCGACAACAGATACCGTTGCGGCGTCCGCCGCCCCGACCGCTTCCGCGACGCGAACACAGCAAGGATCCGCTCCCGCTGCTCCCGGCTGATGATCGGCTCCCACACCGCCTCACCGGCCACCACGCCGCGATGCTCACGCAACCCCGCGATACGCCCCGAAACGAGCACGTTCCGGAGAGAGGTAGTCCGCCACGCCTCCGCTCTGCCCGGAGTTGGAACGCCTTCCGCCTGCAACCACGCCACCAGCGAGCGCAGCGACTCGCCCTGAACGAACCGGTCTGCCACCGTTCGGATGATCGCCGCTTCCGACTCGCGCACCGTCACTTTGTCGTCCTCGTACCCGAACGGACGATTCGCGCCACCGTTCGGTTTCCCCGCCGCGACGTTCTGCTCGATCTTCCGCAAGATCCGCGCCCGCTTCCGGGCCGACTCATTCGCCGCGACCGCCGCCGTGATCCGCGCCACCAGCATCCCGTTGTCATTGCCGAACGAGATATCCGACGTGACGGTCACCAACTGGTCGACGCCGTTACGCTGGCAGGCTTCCACGAACTGCTCGAACTCGCCCGGACGACGCGTCAACCGATCCTGGTGATACACCACCACCGCACCAATCCGGCCCGCCTCAATATCCGCCAGCAGACGCGCGAACTCCGGCCTCGCCCTCCCGCCCGTGAACGCCGACACGTCGTTGTCCACATACGTGTCGAACACCACCCAGCCCCGGTCCGAAACGAGCCGCATACAGTCCTCAACCTGACGGGCAACACCCAACCCCTCACCCGTCTTGTCCGCAGAAATCCGCGCATACACTGCCACCGGACGACCCAACCCCACCACGCTACTCATAAAGGTCAGACTAACAAGACACGGACAACGGCGTGCTGCTGTGTTGGTGGCACCACCGCGCCCTCGGCACCCTCGATGGGTGGGAGGTTCGCATGCGCAACGGCGCGCCCGAGGCGCGGCCACCCACCTGGCATGACGCCCACCGCCGATGGCGGCCCGTCGGCAAGTCGCGCCTGCACCCGCCACCCGGTCGAATCATGCCATAGCGGCGGTGAAGCGGTACGGAGCGTGCGCGCGAGCGAAACTCGCGCTGTCGGGGAACGCAAAAACCCCGGCTGAA
>JAGQTK010000253.1 GCA_020439065.1 Microthrixaceae bacterium | reverse complement strand
GGTTGATCACCGGCTGGTTCTTGGCGAGGATGCGCAGGTTCAAGCGGTTCGGCCACCATTCCTGGTTGCTGGTGCCCTGCACGGTACGGGGCTGCCCGCCGTGCACGACGGGGCACTTCGCCTGCGCCTCGTGCTCGGCCTGTGCCTGCTCCTGCTGCTCGGCCTTTGCCTGCTCCTGCTGCGTGGGGGCGTCGATGATGCCCTCGGTGTTTTCGGTCATGTTTCCCTTCCCTGATACGAGATGTAGAACTGAAAGACGAGATGTAGAACTGAAAGACATTGGGATGCTGCGTGCAGATCTCGGCCGTCACGGCGCCGGTGCGGCGCTCGCGGTCGCGCTCGCGGTCGTCTCCCCCGCGTCCGCCGCCAACGCTCGCGCGCTCGTCGGCACGCTCGCCGAGGCGTCCGCACACGCGGCGCACATACCCCAGAACGTGACTTCCGCCTCGCGGATCGCGAAGCCGTGGGTGTCGGCCGGGGCAAGGCACGGGGCCGAGCCGTGTGCGCAGTCGACGTCGACCACCGCTCCACACCCGGTGCAGACCAGATGGTGGTGGTTGTCGCCGACCCGCAACTCGAACAGCCCGGGGCTCCCGGCCGGCTCGAAGCGGCGCACGAGTCCGGCGTCGACGAAGTCGCCCAGCGCGTTGTACACCGACTGCAGGCTGGTCTGCGGGAGCGATCGCGCGACCGCCCGGTACAGCTCGTCGGCCGGCGCATGCGGGTGGGCGCCGAGCGCCTCGATCACGGCTCGCCGCGATCCGGTGACGCGCAGTCCCGCGCCACGCAGCATCCCGGCCGCATCGATGTCGATAGACGCAGCGTCGAGCGCCTGCGCACCACCGTGCCCGGCAGCACGCGCACTGCCGTCGGCGGTGTGGACACGCATCGAAGACATGCCCCCAGTATAGCCTCTATTTTGAGTAATTCAAAATAGCTGTTCCGGGTCTCAGCCGGCGACGAGCGTGGGGGTGCCCGCTTCGAACTCGGTGAGGTCGCCGGTCTCGCCCTGGCGCACCGCGCGCCGGCCAAGCACCAGCATGTACAGCAGGAACACCGCAAGCGCCGCCGCCCCGATCGCGAGCTTGAGCGGCCACGACCAGGTCTGCGGGGTGACGAATCCCTCGACCAGGCCCGAGAGCCCGAGCGCGAAGATCAGCCCGATCGCCACGGTGGCCAGCGCGCGACCCTCGCTCGCGAGCGCCGCGCCGCGCGTGCGCCGCCCTGGCGCCACCCACGCCCAGAAGATCTGCAATCCCGCGGCGGCGGCGACAAAGATGCAGGTGAGCTCAAGCAGACCGTGCGGGAGGATGAACTGCAAGAAGATGTCGCCGCGGTCGAACGAGACCATCACGGCCGCCGCCGTGCCGACGCCGACCGCGTTCTGCACGAGCACCATGAGCGGCCATATCCCCGTGATCCCGAACAGCACGCACTGCGCCGCGATCCACGCGTTGTTCGTCCACACGGTACCGGCGAACACCGCCGCCGGGTTCTCGCGGTAGTAGTCGACGAAGCTCTCGTCGACGTATGTCTGCAGCTGGGCCTGCGAACCGAGGGTGGCGACGAGCGCGGGATCCCCCGATACCCAAAACGCAACGAGCACGACGACCCCGACGAAGCCGAGCGCAATCACCAGCGTGCTCCAGCGCACCCGGTAGAGCGCCGCCGGCAGCTGCAGCAGGAAGAACCGCGGAAGCTGCCGCAGGACATTCTCGCCACCGCCGGTGAGCCGCAGGCGCGCCCGAGCCAGCAACGTCGAAACGTGGTCGCCATGCATGGTGCGACCGGCGGAGGATTTGATCTCGGCCAAATCCGCCGAGGCGGAGCGATAGCGCGTGACGAGCTCATCAACCTGCGCCCCGGTGAGCTGGCGCGCGCGCCCGAGCTCATCCAGGCGGGCCCACTCCTGCGCCCGTGCGGCGGTGAGGGCGTCGAGATCCATTTGGTTAACTGTAACCATGACCACCCCGCTCGCCGCATCCGACCCCGGGCCAGTCCCCGGGCACACCCCCGGCGGTGCGAGCGGGCAGCTCGCCGGATCGCACAGCAGCGCCCTCGCGCCCGTCGCCGTCCACCAGGACGAGGTGCTCACGGGCGAGGCGGTCGCCCTCGATGTGCAGCCGGTCGGCTTCTTCATGCGCGCGCTCGGGACCATCATCGATGCCCTCGTGAGCATCGCGGCCTTCCTGCTTCTGCTGTGGGTGATCGCGGCGGCGGAGTCGGCGGGAATCCTCGCGCCCGAGCTGTTTCCCATCCTGACGGTGACGCTGCTCGTGCTGATTCTGGTGGTGCTGCCGACGGCCGTCGAGACCGCCAGCCGCGGCCGCAGCCTCGGCCGCCTCGCGGTCGGCGCGCGCATCGTCCGCAGCGATGGCGGTGCCTCCGGCTTTC
>JAGQTK010000252.1 GCA_020439065.1 Microthrixaceae bacterium | reverse complement strand
CATCGTCGACCACCTGGTCGAGCAGCGCGGCGTCGATGCCGACCGCATCTTCGCCCCGGCGCGCTTCGGGCTCGCCGTCGCGTCGTTCGCCGACTGACGGCAACACGCGCCGCGTGGGTGTCATCCTCGCGCGCGCCGCGTCGGTGCGTGTCTCGCGCCTGCCGCGTCGGTGTCAGTCGCGCGCGGAGCGCGCCGGCACGTAGCCGCCCTGCACGAGGCCGGCCTCGATCTCGAAGCGATTGCGCAGGGCGTTTCGCCCGGCAAGCAGGTACAGCACCGGCATGAGCATGCCGTAGCGGCGCCATTGCCGCACGTGCACGGCCTCGTGCGCGAGCACCCGGGCGGAGACGTTGCCACCGGTCAGGTAGCAGCGGCCCACGCAGGTGCCGCCGCGGCGATACGACCAGCCCGGCATCCCACGAAACACGAGCAGCTCTCCGACCCGCTCGACGCGGCCCGTGCTCCACATCGCGCCCCAGAGCATGCCGACCGCGGTGGCCCACGCAAAGCCGAGGCGGCTGATGGGTGAGTCGAGCAGGAACGCCGGGATCCAGGCATCCATGCGTGCGCCGCGCTCGAGCGCGCGCTGCGCCTGCGCCTCCCAATCGGCTGGGGGCACCGAACCGCTCACGCCAGCGCGCCGACGATGCGCAGAATCGTCGCCATGTCGTCGCTGATGGCTGCCGGGCTCGCCGGCGCGTATTCGGTGACCGCGGCGCCCGCGAGCGGTAGGCGATCGCGCAGCGCGGCGATCGTGTCGAGCAGCTGCGCGAGTTCGAGCCCGAACGGCTCCGCGTGGCCGAGGCCCGAGAGCACCGAGGGATCGAGCACGTGCAGATCGACGTGGATGAACACGCGGGATGCCCCAGCCGCCACGATCGCGGCCGCGAGCGCTGCGGGGTCGAGGCGATCGGGTGTGTACACGGCGACGCCGTGCTCGGCCGCCGCCGCGATCTGGGCCTCGTCGAGTGCGCGGACGCCCACCAGGGTGAGCCGGCTTCCCGCGATCACGGGGAGCGGGTCGAGCAGGTGCGGGCGTGGGACGAGGGGGTCGACGAGCGCGCGGGCGGCCATGTCTTGGAACGCTCTCGTCGGCGAGGTGTCGGGGGAGTGGAACGCGCCGTGGGCGCCGAACCACACGACCGCCATCTCGCCATCGGCCGCGTGACCGGGCGCGCCGGTCGCGGCGTCCAGCGCGGCGACGGTCGCGACGCCGGCATCGCCGCCGAAGGTGATCACGGCCTGCGCGCGCTCGCGCAACTCACCGAGGGCGGTCCGCAGGTTGCGGGCGGTCTGGTTCAGCGCGCTCATCCGCAGCACGCCGCTGCCCAGCGTATCGCCCGCTTCGAGGGGCACCTCGATCATGCGCGAACCCGAGCGCGGGAGATCCCCCAGCACGGCGTGCGCGCCGTCGACGAGTTGCATCGCCCGCGACGAACTCGAACCCTGCCACTGCGGAACAACGAGGAAACGAACCATCGGATACCTCTCTGGAGTTCATCTGCAACAACGCTGTGTGGGGTGAGAATATGCCTGCGGCGGCCGGCGCGGCGCCGGCGAGGGCGACCGGCCGACCGCCGCAGGATGGTGCTTAGGAGCCGATCGCGCCCTGCGGGCTGCCACCCGACTTGAGCGCGGCGAGGCGGGCCTCCACCTCGGTGAGCTCGCCGATGTCATCGAGCGCGTTGAACTGCGCGTCGAGGCTCGACGCGGCCAGCTCCTGCTTGCCGGCGGCCAGGGCCTCCTGGCGGCGGATCTTGTCTTCGAAGCGGCCGAGGTCGCTCGTCGGGTCCATGACGTCGATCGACTTGACCGCGTCGGCGACCTTGTTCTGGGCCTCGGCGGTCTTGGCGCGGGCGAGGAGCTGGGCGCGCTTCGCCTTCAGCTCCTCGAGCTTCTGCTTCATGCCGTTGAGGCCGTCCTTGAGCTTCTCGACGACCTCGCTCTGCGCGGCGATCTGCGGCGCGGTCGCCTTCGCCTCGTTCTCGGAGCTGACTTGACGCTGCAGGGCGATCTTCGCGAGGTTGTCGAACTTGTCGGCGTCGACGGTGTTGCCCGCGGCACGCAGCTCGTCGCCCTTGCGGCTGGCGGCGATGGCCTTGTTGCCCCAGTCAGCGGCGGCCTGGACGTCTTCCTGGTTGTCGCGCTCCAGCAGTCGCAGGTTGCCGATCGTCTCGGCAATCGCCGACTCGGCGTCAGCGATGTTGTTGGTGAAGTCGCGAACGAGCTGATCGAGCATCTTCTGCGGGTCTTCTGCCGAGTCGAGCATCGAGTTGATGTTCGCCCGCAGGAGGGTCGAGATACGCCCGAAAATGGACTGCTTGGCCATGGAGGTTTCCTTCCGTTGTGGTCTGTGCGGGGCCGGTGTGCCCGTGGTGCTGCTGAGTTGTGGTCGTGTTGCGTGTG
>JAGQTK010000251.1 GCA_020439065.1 Microthrixaceae bacterium | reverse complement strand
CTACGCCGAAGCGGGGCTTGCCCGTGAGGTCTCACGAAAGGCATGAGCATGCTCCAGCGCCAATTTCCCAACCCCGTCGAGCTGCTCGAGCTGATGAAGTTCAAAAAGCCCGAGCTCAACGGGCGCAAGCGCCGCCTGGACGGGGCGCTCACCATCGCCGACCTGCGCACCATCGCGAAGCGCCGCACGCCGAAGGCTGCGTTCGACTACACCGACGGCGCCGCTGAGGGGGAGCTCTCGCTCGCGCGGGCACGTCAGGCCTTCGAAGACATCGAGTTCCACCCGGGCATCCTGCGCCCGGCCCCCAACGTCGACACCTCCGTTGAGATCCTTGGCGGCGCCAGCGCCCTCCCCTTCGGCATCGCACCCACCGGGTTCACGCGGCTGATGCAGGCCGAGGGCGAGATCGCCGGGGCGTCCGCGGCGGGCGCCGCCGGCATCCCGTTCACGCTCTCGACGCTCGGCACGAGCTCGATCGAGGCGGTGCGCGATGCCAACCCGCAGGGTCGCAACTGGTTCCAGCTGTACGTGATGAAGGACCGCGAGATCTCGTACGGCTTGACCCGCCGCGCCGCGGAGGCAGGCTACGACACGCTGATGTTCACGGTCGACACCCCGGTGGCAGGCGCACGCTTGCGCGACACCCGCAACGGCTTCTCGATCCCCCCGCAGCTCACGCTCGGCACGATCATCAACGCGATCCCGCGCCCGTGGTGGTGGTTCGACTTCCTGACCACACCCTCGCTCGAGTTCGCCTCGCTCTCATCGACCGGCGGCACCGTCGGCGAGCTGCTCGACGCGGCCATGGACCCGACGATCAGCTTCGAGGACCTCGAGATCATCCGCGGCATCTGGCCCGGCAAGATCGTCGTCAAGGGGGTGCAGAACGTCGAGGATTCCAAGCGCCTCATCGACCTCGGCGTCGACGGCATCGTCCTCTCAAACCATGGCGGCCGCCAGCTCGACCGCGCGCCGATCCCGTTCCACCTCCTTCCGCAGGTGGTGCGCGAGGTCGGCAAGGACGCGACCGTGATGATCGACACCGGGATCATGAACGGCGCCGACATCGTGGCATCCGTCGCCCTCGGCGCGAAGTTCACGCTCGTCGGCCGCGCCTACCTGTATGGCCTCATGGCCGGCGGGCGCGAGGGTGTCGATCGCATGATCACGATCCTGCGCACCGAGATCGAGCGCACCATGCGCCTGCTGGGCGTCGCATCGCTCGACGAGCTGCACCCCGGTCACGTCACGCAGCTGACCCGTCTCGTGCCGGTCTCGCAGTCGCTGGTGGATGCCGCAGCCGCCGCAAGCGCCACATAACGCGGTGCCCCTGCCGGGGCCTTGGCCTACCGGACGTGCACCGGCAGGGTCGGGATGAGCGACTCAAGCAGCTCCGCCGTGTGCTCCCAGCCGCGCACGGCGACGCACGGGACGCCGAGGGTGAGCACCGGGTAATCGTTGCCGTCCGGGTCGAGCCGGTCGCCGTAGAAGCGCATGTCTTCGAGCGCGATGCCGCTGTGCTCGGCGAGCTTGCGCATTCCGTAGGCCTTGTCGATGCCGCGGTGGGTGATGTCGACGGAGGTCGAGCCACCGGAGCGCACCTCGAGGTCCGGGAGCACCTCGGCGACGGCGGCGCGCAGGGCCGATTTCTTCTCGCTCGTCGGGTCCCAGGCGTGCTTGGCCTCAAGCGGCGCGTTCTGGCCGAGTGCCGAGAAGGTGATCTGCGAGCCGCGATCCTCGAGGATGTCGCCCCAGGGGTTCTCGGTCCAGTAGCCCAGGCGGCGGGCCTGGGCCTCGACGGCGGCGAAGGCGCGGGCCTTCTCGTCGTCGGTGAGCGAGTGGGCGTAGACCGTCTGCAGCGAGGCGTCGGCGTCGACGCGGTAGTACTGCGTGCCGCAGGTGGGCATGAGGTGCAGCGAAGCCAGCGCGGTGGGGGAGGCATCCACGAGGCGGGCGAGTACCTGCGTGCGGAACTGCTGCACCTGACCGCCCGAGATGATGCACACCGGCACCCGCTCGGCGAGGTCGAGCAGCAGCGCGCTCATGCGGTCGCTGACCGCCGTCTTCGAGGGGGCGAGCGTGTCGTCGAGGTCGAAGGCGACAAGGCGCGGTGGGGTCGTCATGCGGCTCCAGAGGTGTGCACGGGTGAATTCGGGCGAGTCGAGTCTACGTGTGGCGGCTGGGTGCGGCGCCGGGCGAACCACCGGGTGCACGCCACGGCGATGCCGACCCCGAGCGCCGAGCCGGCGGCGTGGCAGAGCCAGCGGACCGGATCGGCCGTGTGCCCGGGCATGGCTGCCCAGGCACCGAGCTGGAGCAGGATCGCGATGATCGGGCCGACGAGCAGGCTGAGGGGCCAGGCCCAGCGCGGCAGGGTGAGGTAGGCGAAGACGCCGATCGGGATGAAGAACGCGGTCCCCCAGACA
>JAGQTK010000250.1 GCA_020439065.1 Microthrixaceae bacterium | reverse complement strand
GGGACCACGAGGCCCAGCCGGTCGTACTGGCGCAGCGTCTGCGGGTGCATGCCTGCCAGCTCGGCCGCGACCGCGATCGCGAACAGCGGGGAGTCCTCATGCAATGAGGCATCCATCGACGTGCACCTTCCCTTCGAATGTTCTTTGCGCGCACGCGCGTGCGCGCGGCGTCCTAGCTGTGCGCCTTGGCCATGAGCTCATCGCGCGGGTTCTCGTGCGGCTCGACCTCGCGGTAGCGCTCGAGCGCCTCGCGAGCGGCATCGTCGAGGTGCGACGGTACCGCCACCTGCACGACGGCGAGCAGGTCGCCCGTGCCCTTCTTGCTGGTGATCCCGCGGCCCTTCACGCGCAGCACGCGGCCGCTCGGGGTGCCGGGCGCCACGCGCAGCTTGACGGGGTTGCCGCCGAGGGTGGGCACCTCGATGGTCGCGCCGAGCGCCGCCTCCACAAAGGTGACGGGCACGGTGACACGCAGGTTCAGACCGTCTCGTTCGAAGACGGGATGCTTGCGCACGGTGACCTGCAGCAGCATGTCGCCGCTCTCGCCGCCGTCCGGTGAGGGACGACCGCGACCGCGCAGGCGGATCTTCTGCCCATCGGCGACGCCGGCGGGCACTTTCACCTTGAAGGATTCGCCATCGGCGCTCTGCAGGTTGACGGTGTCGCCGTTAGCGGCCTTCGCGAAGTCGAGGGTCACGGTGGCCGTGACATCCTGCCCCTTCGTGGGCCCGCCGAAGCCGCGGAATCCGCCGCTCGACTGGCTGAAGCCGCCCTGCCCGAACATGCCGCCGAACAGGTCCTCGTAGCCGCTCGGGGCCTGCTGGCGCCCGCGGGCACCCTGCCCGAACATGCTGAACACGTCTTCGAAGCCCTGGCTGCTCTGGCCGCCCGAGGTGAACCTCGCGCCGGAGCCCATGGCCCGGATCTGGTCGTATTCGGCGCGCTGCTCCGGATCGGAGAGCACCGAGTAGGCCTCGCTGATCTCTTTGAACTTCGCTTCGGCGGCTGCATCACCCTGGTTCGAGTCGGGGTGATACTTGCGGGCGAGCTTGCGATAGGTCTTCTTCAGCTCGGCCGCATCGACCGACTTGGTCACCCCGAGCGTCTTGTAGAAGTCCTTGTCGAACCAATCCTGACTCGCCATGGGGTTCCTATTCCGCTGGGACCGCGACAACGACCTTTGCCGGTCGCAGCTCGACGGAACCCAGCATGTAGCCGATCTCGACGACCTCGAGGATCGTCGACTCGGTGACGCCGGGGGTGGGTGCCTGGAAGATCGCCTCGTGGCGCTGCGGGTCGAAGACCTCGCCCGCCTCGCCGTAGGCGAGCAGGCCCATCCGCTCCGAGACGAAGCGAATCTTCTCGGCGATCGTGGCGAACGGGCTGCCCTCGATCAGATCGCCATGCTTCTGCGCGCGATCGAGGTCATCGAGCACGGGCAGGAGGCTGCGTGCCGCCTCACCCTTGGCGCGCTCGATCTCGATCTGCCGCTGCTCCTCGGTGCGCCGACGGTAGTTGGCGTACTCCGCGGTCAGGCGCTTGAGGTCGGCGAGGTGCTCGGCCGCGGCGCCCGCGAGCTGCGGGTTGTGCTCGGCGAGCGCCTCCTCCTCGACGCCGTGGGCGGATGCCTCGGCCGTCTGCTCGGCATTCAGAATGTCGTCGATCGTGAGTTCATCGAAGTCCGACCCGTGCGGGCCGGGGCCGGAGGCGTGTGCCTCCGACCCCGGCGTGGCGTCGGGTTGAACCTCGTCGCGGCCCTCGGGGCCCGAATCGGGGTTCTGGTTCGTCATGACTACTTCTTCTCGTCCTCGTCTTCGACGACCTCTGCGTCGATGACATCCTCGTCGGTCGATGCCGACTCTGCGTTCTCGGCGCCCGCGTCGGCACCGGCCTGCTGGGCCTGCTCCTGCGCGTAGATCGCCTCGCCGAGCTTCTGCTGGCTCTCGTTCAGGGTGTCGAACGCGGTCTTCACGGCCGCGTCGTCCTCGCCGGCGAGCGCCGTCTTGAGCGCGTCGACGTCGGCCTGGACCGAGGTCTTCACGTCTTCAGGCAGCTTGTCTTCGTTGTCCTTGATCAGCTTCTCGATCGAGTACGAGAGCTGCTCGGCCTGGTTGCGGGTCTCGGCCGACTCGCGACGCTGCTTGTCTTCAGCGGCGTGCTCCTCGGCCTCGCGCACCATGCGCTCGATGTCTTCCTTCGACAGCGACGAGCCGCCGGTGATCGTCATCGACTGCTCCTTGCCGGTGCCCTTGTCCTTGGCGGACACGTGCACGATGCCGTTCGCGTCGATGTCGAACGTGACCTCGATCTGCGGGATGCCGCGGGGCGCGGGTGCGATCCCGGTGAGCTCGAAGGTGCCGAGCGCCTTGTTGTCGCGGGTGAAGTCGCGCTCACCCTGGAACACCTGGATGGCGACCGAGGGCTGGTTGTCGTCGGCGGTGGTGAAGGTCTCGCTGCG
>JAGQTK010000024.1 GCA_020439065.1 Microthrixaceae bacterium | reverse complement strand
CGCGCAGGCGGGCCGCCTCGGCCTCGAGCTCCCCCACGGCCAGCGCGGCCGCGGCGGCGAAGGCGGCCGCGCCGGGCACATTCTGCGTGCCCGAGCGCAGGCCCCGCTGCTGCTCGCCGCCGTGCAGCAGCGCGGCGGGTGTCGCCTCGCGCGCGACGACCAGCGCGCCGATGCCGGCCGGGCCGCCAAGCTTGTGGGCGGCAACGCTCATCGCGACCAGCCCGTCACCCGCACCGCGCACCGCGCCCGAGTCGCGCTGCGCCTCGCGCAGGCCCCGAAACGACAGGGGCACATGTCCGAACGCACCCACCGCATCGAGGTGCAGCGGCACGCCGACCCGAGCGGCGCGCAGCACCGCCTGGCTGACCGGCTGGAGCGTGCCGACTTCGTTGTTGGCCACGAGCATGCTGGCGAGCGCGACGTCTGTGCCGTCGCCGAGCGCCGCATCCCACGCATCCAGGTCAAGGCGACCCAGCGCATCGAGCCCCGGCCACCGCAGCTGCGCGCCCTCGTGCGATTCCAGCCATTCGAGGGCGTCGAGGGTGGCGTGGTGCTCGCCCTGGGGCGCGACGATCCCGCGGCGCGAGGCATCCGCCGCCGCGCGCGCCCAAAACAGCCCCTTCAGCGCGAGGTTGACCGATTCCGTCCCGCCGGAGGTGAACACCACCTCGATGGGATCGCACTCGAGCGCTTCGGCGAGCCGCTCACGTGATTCCTCGAGCAGTCTGCGCGCCGCCTGCCCCGCCGCATGGACGGACGACGGGTTGCCGACGAGCATGGATGCCGCAAGCCACGCCTCGCGCGCCTCCGGGCGCAGCGGCGTTGTCGCGGCGTGATCGAGGTAGACGACCATGGCTCGCCGCGCTAGTCGAGCCGCGTGATCGCGGGGATGACGTACGTGCCGTCCAACACGGTGGCATCCGGTTCGTACATGCGAAGCAGCGGCCGGAAGGGACCCTCCGGGGCGGGGAGCCAGTTGGCGCGATCCTCGGGGTCGGCCGGCTCTGCGGCGCTCATCACGATGCGCAGCGAGCCGTCTTCGCCGACCTGGATCCCCTCGGTCGTGCTGCCGATCGAATAGCGATTGATGGCGTTGTCGACCAGGTAGAAATTCGGCACCGAGTACATCGTGATCGACCAGAAGGCCTTCGCAGGCGGGGTCGGCGCGAAGGTGAGCGCGTAGCTGTGCTCGCCGTGCAGCTGCTCACCGTTGCCGTCGACGTAGGCCGCCGCGTAGGCCGCTTCGTACGCGTGATTGCCCCAGAGCCCACCCAACGCCGCCGCCGCGCGCGCCAGGTACTTCTGCGCCGGCGGAACCGAGGTGTACTGGGCGGAGTCGATCGTGCCCACCTCGAAGAAGTCGAGGTTGTAGTCAAACGCGTGGTACGGCAGCTGCCAGCCGTTGACCATGGGCACCTCGCCGGTGCGAAGGTGCTCGACGAGCGCCTTGTTCGCCGACTCGAGCGCCGCGCCCCACTCGGCGACCCGTTCGGGCGGGAACGAGACATACGGGCTCTCGCCGACCACGCCGATCCCGAGGGTCGCGAACGACGCCAACTGCGCGCGATCGCTGGCCGCCGGCGGCAGCGCCTGCGACCACAGGCGCAGCTTCTCGAGAAACACCAGCGCGGGCGGAATGTCGGCGCCGATCTCGGGGACGCCGCGCAGGCTCGCGCCGGCATCGAGCGGGGTGAGCCGCGTGCGATCCTGCAGCTCGTGCACCGCCGCAAGGTCCCAGTCCCCGCCGCAGGCCCAACGGCCGACGATCGAGAACACCGTGGTGGGCGCATGGATGACGGGCAGCTGCGCCGACTCGGCGTCGTTCCATCCGGGCGGCACAAGCAGGTACTGCTGCGCCGCGGTCCCCGTTGCGCGGTGACCCAGATACGCGAAATTGTTCGTCCACGCGTCGACGAACTGCATCACGTAATAGCGGCCCGCCGTGTCGGGCAGCTCCAGGGTGACCGGACCACCGCTCAGGTCGATCTGCGCGAACGAGTACACGGTGTCGTTGTTGATCGACACGAACGTGTCGGCCGGCCCGGCGAGGGTGCGGGCGTGGCTGAAGCTGTTGAACGGGGCTGCGGGGTTCGCACCGACGCCCTCATGCACGTAGCGATTCACCTGATCCAGGTTGAACACGAGTGGAATCCCGAACACGAATGCTTCCGAGAGCAGGTCCAGATCTGCGGTCATTGCGGGTGCCTTTCTGCGCCGGCGAACACGCGCACGACATACTCGAAGCCGAGCGGCCCAGGTGCATCGCCCCAGGCGAGCGTTCGGCGGATACGCGCCGGAAACGGCGGGCGGTCTCACCCTATCGCCGTCGCGCCGGGCACCGGGACGCGGTGCGGACACCGCAGAGCGCCGCGGCCACCGTCAATGCGTGACGATCGCCTTCGCCGCGATGATAATGAGCCCGAACGACGCCGTGGCGAGTGCCCCGAACAGCCGCACATGCAGCGCGGCCCCGCGCTTGTAATACGAGCGATAGCCGAGCACCGCGAGCACGCCCACGCACACCCACAGCGCAAGCCAGTTCGCCGTCCAGTCCTCCAGCACGCCGAACACGCCGAGCAGCAGCGCGCCTGCAGGCAGCACCGCGGCGAGGAGCATGCCCCACGTGCGCCGCACGGACTCGCGGATCGCGTCGCGCAGGCGCGTCGGGGTGCCGTCAGCACCCGCGCGGCCGTGATCGCCAACGGCCTCCGAGTACACGTGCGCCAGCCAGAACACGCCGAGCGTCACCGCGACGAACACCAGCACGCGCAGCGACGATGCCTGCGCGCTGCTCGCGGTGGCGATCAGGCCCGAAACCAGGATCAGGCCGTAGACGCCGGCGCCGGTGGACAGGTACTTGGAGAACTCGTTGGTGCTCGGCGACGCAGCAGACATGCATTCAGCCTAGATGTGTGATGGCATCGCGAACGCAGACGGGGCCGACACCCCCTGCCCCGCGCTGCGTTCACGCGCTAGGTTCAAGGCATAGCGACACGTGCTCGCTCTGCTGGCCCGTGAACGCGCTGTAGCCGAAGGCGCTGGAGCAAAAGGCGCCGTGTCGAAAGGCGGCATCTCATGCTCTCACTCAATGCGCAGCTGCTCGAGCAGATCGCTTCTGGCGCGCACCCGAACCCACACTCCTTCCTCGGCCAGCACACGACCGTGGACCCCTCCTCCGGGATGACGACCACGACGGTGCGCGTGCGGCGCCCGCTGGCCACCTCGGTCGCGGTGCGTCTTGGCAACGGCACCGAGGTCGAGCTCGAGCGCGCCGGAGCGGGCATCTGGCAGGGCAGCTACGCCAGCGCACCGCACGATTACCACGTGGTCGCCCGCTTCGCCGACGCCCCGGATTGGGTGGCCCGCGATCCCTATGCCTTCGCGCCGACCATCCGAGTGCACGAGCTCGAAGCGCTCACTGCCGGGACGCACGAACGCCTGTGGCAGGTGCTCGGCGCACACGTGCTGACCGTGCCGGGCATCGATGCCGACTCCCGAGGAACGAGCGGGACCGCGTTCTCGGTGTGGGCGCCCCGCGCGCGGGCCGTACGCGTGGCCGGGGACTTCAACGGCTGGGACGGAACCCGAGGGGCCATGCGCCTGCTCGGCGACAGTGGTGTGTGGGAGATCTTCGTGCCCGGCGCCGCGGCCGGCGAGGCCTACAAGTTCGAGATCCTCACCACGAGCGACCGTTGGGTGTACAAGTCCGACCCGATGGCGCGCCGTGCGGAAGAGGCGCCCGACACCGCATCGATCATCACGGCACCGTCCGAGTATCTGTGGGCCGACGACGCGTGGATGGCGCGGCGGGTATCCGTGCCCGCCGCCGGTGCGCCGATGACCATCTATCAGGTGCACCTGGGCTCGTGGCGGCCCGGGCTGAGCTACGGTGACGCAGCCGCGAGCCTCGTCGATTACGTGGTGGCACAGGGGTTCACCCACGTGGAGTTTCTGCCCCTCGCACAACACCCGGCGGCGACATCCCTCGGCTTCCATGTCACGAGCTATTACGCGCCGACCGCGCGCTTCGGCACCCCCGACGACATGCGATTGCTCATCGACCGACTCCACCAGGCCGACATCGGCGTGATCATGGACTGGGTCCCCGCGCAGTTCCCGAAAGACCTGTTCGCGCTCGCCAAGTTCGATGGCTTGCCCCTGTATGAGCATCCGGAGCCGCGGCGACACGAGGCGGAGCTTGCCACCGTGCCGTTTGACTACCGGCGGCCCGAGGTGCGCAGCTTCCTGGTTTCGAACGCGCGGTACTGGCTCGAGGAGTTTCACCTCGACGGTCTGCGGCTGGATGCCGTCGCATCCATGCTCTATCTCGACGACGCGCGCGCTGACGATGCGTGGGCACCGAACGTGCACGGCGGCCGCGAGAACTTCGACGCCATCAAGTTCTTGCAGCAGCTGAGCACGGCGGTGCACACCGCGCTCCCCGGCGCGCTGCTGATCGCCGAAAACGCATCAGGATTCCCCGGGACAACCGAGTCGCCCACCCGGGCGGGGCTCGGCTTCGACATGAAGTGGGACACCCGCTGGATGCGGGACTCGCTGCGGTTCATGACCCGCCAGCACGCGGAACGCGCACGGCACGTCGGCGAGATGCGCTACTCCTTCACCGCCGCCGCGCACGAGCGCGTTGTGCTGCCGCTGAGCCACGAGACCGTGGTCGATGGCCGTCAGAGCCTGCTGACGCGCATGCCCGGCGACGCCGCGCAGAAGCTCGCCAACATCAGGGCGTATCTGTCGTTCATGTGGGCGCACCCGGGCAAGAAGCTGCTGTTCATGGGCACCGAACTCGGGCAGACCTCGGCCTGGAGCGAGCAGCACGGGCTCGACTGGTGGCTGCTCGAACAACCCGGGCACGCGCAGCTGCACCATTTCATGAGCGTGCTCAATCGCACCTATCGCGCACGATCCGAGCTGTGGTCGCGCGACAGCGATCCGGCGGCCTTCGCCCGGGTCGGGGGCCCCGGCAACCACCCGGACGTGATCGCCTTCACCCGGCGAGACTTCAGCGGCGGCACCCTTGCGATCGTGGCGAACTTCTCCCCCACGCTGGTGCACGACATCGCGCTCGATCTCCCGCACAGCGGCGTCTGGCACGAGATCTTCAACTCCGACGCGGCCGAGTTCGGCGGCACCGGGGTGAGCAATCTCGGGATGGTGCACGCGGGCTACCAGAGCGAGCAGGTACCGGCCCGTGCGGCGATGGTACTGCCGCCGCTGGGCGTGCTCTGGCTCGCGCACGGGCGCGAACCGCACGTGCCGAGCCCCACGCAGGGGTGAGCGCTGCCGGCTAGAACAGGAGGTTCGCGAACGCGCGACGCGCGCGCAGGGTGCGCGGATCCGCGTCGCCGACCACGCCGAACAGCTCGAGGAGTCGTTCCTTCACGGCAGGCCGCACGTCGTCGCTGCTCGCGGCGAACAGCTCAAGAAGCCGGTCGAACGCGTCGTCGACGTGACCGCCGCTGAGGTCGAGGTCGGCGACCGCGAACTGTGCCTGCGGGTCGGTGGGGGCAGCGGCCGCGGCGGCCCGCGCCTCCTGCAGGTCGAGCCCCTGCACGCGATCGAGCAGGCGCACCTGGCCGAGGCCCGCGCGCGCGTCCTCGTCCTTGGGGTTCTCCTTCAGCGCCGCCTCGTACTCGCTGATGGCGAGTGCGAAGTCGCCGGCCTCGATGGCCGCGAAGGCGGCGGCATGCCTGGGCGGCAGCGCCGGCGCGGCCGGGGGCTGCGCCGCGGCATCCGCGCCATCGGCGCCTTCGAGCCGCACGCTGCCGGTGACGCCGTTCGCTGCGGCGAGCTGCAGCACCTGCTCGAAGACCTGGTGTACCTGCTCTTCGGGGACCGCTCCCTGAAACAGCGGCACCGACTGCCCCTGCAGCAGCGCCACGACGGTCGGGATCGAGGTGGCCTGGAACGCCTGCGAGAGCTGGGGGTTGCTGTCGACGTCGATCTTCACCAGCAGCACGCGGCCGGCGTAGTCGGCGACGACGCGCTCGAGCACCGGGGTGAGCTGCTTGCACGGCTGGCACCACTCGGCCCAGAGGTCGACGATGATCGGCACCGAGCGCGAGAGCTCGAGCACATCGCCGAAGGTTGCGTCCGTCGCGTCGAACACGAGCGTCGGCAACGGGATGACCGGACCCGCCGCGGCGGGGGCGCCGGGCGCGGCTGGGGTGCCGGGAGCACCGGGGGCGCCTGGTGCGGCTGTGCCGCCGCCCGCGGGCGCGGCAGCGCGATTACGCAGCACCGAAAGATCGACGGCACCGCGCAACTGCGAGCTGAGGGACGGCGAAGGCTGGCTCACTGGATCACTCCTACAGACAAGAGGCTGGATGAATAGCCCAAAAGACGGATCTTTTCGGTCGAGCCCTGGGTGGGCACATAGAAGAACAGCTGGTCCGAGAAGGTGGTGGTGAAGCCCTTGGCCGACTGCTTCGTGCCGGCAAGCGCCTCATACACCGGGCTCTCGTCGAGCTTGATGACCGCGTCATCATTATTGGGCTTGACGGTGTCGCTCTCGAACAGGCTCACCGCGACGATCGCGCCATTCTCGAGCGTCGCGAGCGCGAGGGGCTCGAAGTTCCCGGGTGCCTGCCCGAAGGTCAGGCTCCCCGTCTCGGCACCGGTCTCGTTGAACTTAGCCAGGCGCTTCTCGCGGTCGCCCGCCACGATCTGGCGGAACAGGTCACCCGATTCGTCGAACATCCCGGCGTACTTGCTGTCTTTGCCGGAGGCGAGGAGGTCGGCATACGCCTTCGCCAACTGGTTGGGCGGCAGCAGCAGGAAGGTCGAGTCCGGCGGCACCATGGTCGCCCCGATCGACGCGGGTGCCACATCGGGCAGGCGGGTGGATGCCTCGAGCTTGGCCACATACGCGAGCTTGTAGTCCGTCCACGGATCGGCCTGGGTGAGCAGCATGATGCTCGGCGGCGCCGTGGTGTCGTCGCGGTCGACGACCACCGTCATCACCGTGCGCGGCCATGAGTCGTAGGCCTGCGGGAGGATGATCTCGAGCGGCGACGTCGGAATCGCGGCCATCGGCGCGAAGTCGGGCACCTTGCTGCGCACGGCGTAGTTGGTCTTGCGCTCTTCGAGCGCCACACCCGTCATGCGGGTGGCGAGGAGCTCGGCGTTTGCAGCAGCATCCGCCTCCGCCACGGTGGCGGAGATGCGCTCGAGGATCTCGCCGGCCTGCGCCTCGGTGACCGCGGGTGCCTGCTGCCCCTCGGGCACAATGACGTTCGCCGACGCCGACGGGCTCGGCTGCCCACCCCCGAACTCGGGCCAGGCATCGGATGTGCATCCCGCGAGCAGCAGCCCCGAGACGGCGACGGCTGGCACGAGCAGGGCCCGCCGACCGATGGAGAAGCCTCGACGCGGCGAGGCCGGGGTGGCGGCGCCCTTCCCGGCGATCTCGATCGGTTCGGTCTCGGCCAACGGCGGGGGTCCCTTGCGGCGCGGCCCGCGTGAGCGGCGGACGTGCCGGATGGCGAGGAAGTAGAGGTAGCCGCCGATCAGCAGGAAGATGCCGCCGAGCACGATCAATGGGCCGGCAAACGGCGTCGCGTTGTCGATCGGCCATGAGATCGTCACGGTGCTGGGTGCGGGGGCGGTACCATCGACGGCGAGCAGCACGCTCATGGTGTCGGGCACCCGCAGGGGCGCGCTGAGCGTGCCCTCGCCGGTGTATTCGTCGAGCCAGAGGTCTGAGCCGGCAGGATTACGGCCGGGCACCGGGGCCGGCTCGGTTGCGGCATCCGTCGCCTCGGGCTCGGCGGGAGCGCTCTCGCCTTCGCCCGCCGCGGGGGTCTCGGTGGTGGAGGGCTCGGCGGGCAGCGGCCGCTTCACGAGGCCGGTGCGCACCTCGCCGGCGCTGGTGAGCGTGACGGTGTTGTACTCGGCATCAGCGAGCCAGGCCTTGATGTCGTCGGTGCGTCCCATGGCGGCGAACAGCGCGCCATCGCCTTCCACGTGCAGCGTCTGGGCCCCCGGTGAGCTGCTGAGCACCGCACCGTCGAGCAGGGTGTATGCCGCGTCGCCGGTGGTGCTGATCGTCACCTCCTGGGTGTCGGGCCCCAGAAACACGGTGCGCTGAGCGATTCCCGCGCCAATACAGAGTGCGGCGAGAACAAACGCACCGATCGCCAAGACAAAACGCACAAAACACCTCTCCAGCACCCGACCGGCCACCCCATTGCGGGGCTCCAGATCGGCAGACTCGGACAAGTCAGCGTAGCGAATGTGTCTGGCAATTCTCCAAGAGGGGATGGCACACGCCCCGCGGAGGCCGTCAAGATGACGCCCCACCTCGGGATGCGCGGTGGATGCCTGCGGCGCGCACTATTCTGACGACGTGGGGCCCGCCCACCCGAGAGCCCCGAGGAGCCGCCATGAGAGTGAACAATCCGTTCGGGATTGCGTTCGTCGCCACCCTGGGCGTTGGGCTCGGCATCGTGCTGCTGCAGAGCGTCGGCACGCTGGGCACCATCCTGCTCTACGTCGGCACCGCACTGTTTCTCTCGCTCGGCCTCGACCCGGTCGTCAGCTTCCTCGAGCGACGCCGGCTCCCCCGCTGGGCGGCCGTGCTGGTGACCATCATCGCGCTGCTCGGGCTGTTCGCCGGGATCGTGCTGATGATCCTCCCGATCATCATCGACCAGGTCACGCAGCTCATCACCCAGGTGGAGCGACTGGTGACGCGCGATGGCTTGGAAACCGACATCAAGCAGTGGTTGCAGGATCTGTTCCCCAACCTGAAGGTCGACGAGGTCTGGGACGCGGTGAACGCGTGGCTGCTCGGCCTGGACTGGGGCTCGATCACCCAGGGCGTGCTCAGCGCGGGCGTTGCGGTGATCAGCGGACTCGCGGGCGCGTTCATCGTGCTGATCCTCACGATCTACTTCACCGCCTCGACCCCGTCGCTGAAGGCCGCCGTGTACCGGCTGGTCCCGGCATCCAAGCGTCACCGTTTCGTGGATCTTTCCGAGCAGATCACCGACTCCGTCGGCTACTACGTGATCGGCCAGGTCTCGCTCGCGACGGTCAACGGCATCCTCAGCGCCATCTTCCTGTCGATCATCGGCGCCCCGTTCCCCGCGGTGCTGGCGTGCGTGGCGTTCTTCTTCTCACTGATCCCGCTGGTGGGCACGCTCACGGGTTCGACGCTGATCGTGCTGACCTGCCTGATCCCCGGCCTCGGCGCACCCCTCACCGCGCTGATCGCCGCCATCTACTACCTGGTGTACATGCAGATCGAGGCGTATGTGCTGGCGCCGCGCATCATGGGCCGTGCCGTCGCGGTGCCCGGCGCCGTCGTGGTGATCGCTGCCCTCGCAGGCGGTGCGCTGCTGGGGCTCCTGGGCGCGCTGATCGCGATTCCGGTGGCCGCGAGCGTGCTGATCATCTACCGTCAGGTGATCATTCCGCGGCAGAACGAGCGCTGAGCGCCCGGTCGCTGCCGGCTAGAACGCCCACTCCGTCGGCAGCGGCAGCGCATCGGGGTTCACCGCGGCGACGATCTCGGTGAGCACCCGTCGGGTCTGCGACTCGCCGACCCAGAGATGCCGCCCACGCTCCACCTCGATGAGTTTGATGTCGGGCACCGAGGCGAAACGCGTGGCGGCTTCCGCGGGGCGGAGATAGTCGTCAAGCTCGGGGATCAGCGCGATCAGCTGGCGCGGGTCGCCGGCCCACGCCGCCACCTCGCTCGCCGTGGCACGGTGCAGCGGCGGCGAGAGCAGGATGGCGCCGTCGATCTCGTGGTCGAGCCCGTACTTCAGCGCCAGTTCGGTGCCGAACGACCATCCGACGAGCCATGGATGCGGCAGCCCCGCCTCATGCACGAACTGCATCGCCGCGGCGACGTCGAAACGCTCGGCGTGACCGCCGTCGAACGTGCCCTCGCTGGTGCCGCGCGGTGAGGAGGTGCCGCGGGTGTTGAAGCGCAGCACCGCGAGATCGGCGAGCGCGGGCAGGCGCGCGGCGGCCTTGCGGAGGATGTGCGAATCCATGAACCCGCCCGCGGTGGGCAGCGGATGCAGCGTCACGAGCGTCGCGACAGGATCGGCGTGCGCGGGAAGCGCCAACTCGCCGACCAGCGTCAGGCCATCGAGCGTGTGCAGCTCGATCTCTTCGCGCCTCGCGGGCAGCTCCAGTGCCCCGCGGATCTCCATGTTCATGCGACTCTCCAACAGTGTGTGTGCCAATGCCGACGAGCCGCGAGGTCCGCGGCATCCCCCATCACGCCGTCCGCCCGCCACACAACCAGGTGCGCGGTGCCGGCGGGCACCTGGCGCCCGCAGCCCGGGCAGCGATACTCCTTCACGGCGCTGGCGGCCGAAACCGGCTGCACCGTCCATGCGCCGCCCCGGCGCGTCTCGGTGCGCTTCCAGCCGGCGAGCATGCGCTCGAAGCCCTCACCGCGCGGCGGCTCGGAACGACGTCGGTTGTGGCGGGGCATGCCCCAAGTCTAGACAGGCAGGCGCCCGGGCGAGCGATGCGGGGCGCGCGGCACGAACCTTGGTGCGGCCTAGTACCAGCCGGAGCGCTGGGACTTCTCCCACGCGCCGCACGGGGTGCCGTAACGCGCGGAGATGTAGCCGAGCCCCCAGGTGATCTGGGTCGCCGGGTTGGTCTCCCAGTCGGCGCCGGCGCTGGCCATCTTGTTGCCGGGCAGCGCCTGCGGGATCCCGTACGCCCCGCTGCCGCGGTTGTGCGCGTTGACCCGCCAGCCGGATTCGCGCTGCCACAGCGAGGAGAGGCAGGCGAACTGGTCGTCGCCCCACCCGCGCGCGAGCACCATCTGGTAGGCGATGGCCTGGGCCGTGCCCGGGTCGGGAACGACGAACGGCGGACGCCATCCCCCGCCGCCCGAGCCGGGGGCCGCGGCCGGGGGCGGCGGCTTGGGCTTGGGCTTGAGTTCGACGACATAGCCCTCACGACCGAGCTCGGGCAGCGCCGCCTCGGTGTCGACCTCGAGCGCGAGCACCTGCACCGACTGCCGCGCATCGACCGCGACGTCATACAGCGTGGATGCCGCCGCCTCGGGTGCCGCCTGCGCGAGCGCCGCGCCACTGGGCTCGACCGCGTATGCGGCCACGAAGGCGAAGGCCGCGAAGGCGGCGAAGACGGAAAGCACCTCGCGGCGGCGCGACCAGCGCACGCGCGCGGGCCAACTCGACCCTGCGCTGCCTGCGGCACCTGCCGCGGTCTGCGACGTGCCCGGCTCCCCTGCGGGGCCGGCACCACGGACTCTCTGACCTGGACTCACGATGGGGACGAGTCTACCCAAGGAGCCCCGCCGCTGCCATTTCCGGCAGAAGTTCCCAGGCGCAGGCCAGGTGGCGGGCGCTAGCGGATGGCGAGCATGACCTCGACGACCGCGTCGAGCACGGCGTCGACCTGCGTCTCGTCGTAGCCGCGGCGCTGCATGCGAAACGCCGCCGCGCGCACCTGCTCGACGGTGACGGCTTCGCCGCGCTCGAAGTACGCAACGAGCTTGTCGGCGACGATGTCGACCTCGTCGATCCGATAGCCGAATCGCAAGAGCCCGGCCTTGCGAAAGCGTGTGCCGGGTGCTCGGCTCAATCGCTCAAGCACCTCCTGCGCGGTGGCGCGCGCCAGTTCCACCCACTCGTTGGAGCCGATGGCGGCGATCTGCACCTCGCGCTCGCGCGCGGCGAAGGCGTCCTCGATCCGCCCCAGCGCGGCATCCACGGCGCCGATCGCATAGCCGCGGCGCACCAGCGCGAACGAGACGGCTCGCACGGCCGCGGCGTCGATCGCCGCGTCTGTGCTCGGCGCATCGGCAGCGTCGCCCGCAGCGCTGCCCGCATCCGCCCGGGCGGCGGGCGCGACGGGCTCGCTCGGGGTCTCGAACGCCGCGCGCGCCTGCCGGAGGAAGTCGTCGACGCTGGCCGGGTCGTAGCCCTTCTCGCCGCGGGGCGCGAAGGGGAACGGGGATGCCACGGCCTCGGCTGCGGCATCCACGGACTTCTCGTGGGCGGGGGTCGTCATCGGCGTCACCATTTCGTCAGAGCACCGGGAGCGGGGCGAACAGCGCGTACAGTGCGAGCGCCGCCGCGGCTGACGGCAGGATCGAGTCGAGGCGGTCGAGCAGCCCGCCGTGCCCGGGAATCCATGAGCTCATGTCTTTGATGCCCAGGTCGCGCTTGAGCATCGACTCACCGAGATCACCGATCGTCGCGCTCGTGAGGATCACGACGCCGAGGATGAGCCCCACCCACCACGGCTGGTCGAGCATGAAGATGCCAAGCAGCACACCGGCCGTGACCGCGAGTACCACCGCCCCGCCGAAGCCCTCCCAGGTCTTTTTGGGGCTGATGCGCGGCGCCATCGGGTGCTTGCCGAAGGAGATGCCGGCGGCGTACGCCCCGGTATCGGCCGAGACGGCCACGATCACGAACGCCAGCACCCACCACTCGCCGCCAGGCTGCCGCACGAGCATGACCGCGAGGGCCGCGAGAAACGGCACATAGAGCTGCACGAAGCTCCCGGTGAGCACGTCCCGCAGCACATCGCCGTACCGGCGACCATCCTGCGCCGCCATCTGGGCAACCATGCGCCACACCGCGACGAAGATGATCCCGACGAACAGCATCACCCACACGAGTGACGGATCAAGAAACCACGGGGAGCCGATGATGGCAGCGGCCGAGAGCAGCTGCGGGATCACATCGAGGCGGCGCCCGGCGCCCTGCAGCGCCCGGCACAGCTCGAACGTGGCCATGAGCGCCGCCGCGAGAGCGAAGATCACGAAGATCCACTTGAAGAAGATCAGCGAGCTCAGCAGGGCGCCGCCGATCGCCAGCCCGATCAGGATCGCGAGGATCAGATCGCGCCCGGTGCGCTCTTTGATGCGCTCATTGGTCTGCTCGAACTGCTCGCGTGCGAGGGCGACCTGGCTCTCGAATTCGTCGCGCGCGGCGCGCAGGTGCTCCTGCAGCGTGCCGGGGTGATCCGGGTGTTCAGCGGAATCGGGGTGCTCGGTGAGGCCCGCCCCGGCGCCGTCGCGCACGGGGTGCTCCTGCGCGGCGCTGCTCGGCGACGACGCACCGGTCACCGGTGCTTCCGGGCGCTCCGCAGCGTCGCCGCTCGGTTCGGCCGGCACGTTCTCCGGTGAAGGCTTCGACATGACGTTTCGGGCGGCTCAGATCTCGAGCAGCTCGACTTCCTTGCGTTTGAGTGCGTCGTCGATCAGGTCGATGTGCGACTTGGTCAGCGCCTCGAGGTCCTTCTCGCCGCGTGCCACCTCATCGTCGCCGACCTCGCTCTTGAGCGCGTCGAGGTCGTCCTTGGCGCGACGGCGGATGTTGCGCACCGCCACGCGTGCGTCCTCACCCTTGCCGCGCACGAGCTTGACGTACTCCTTGCGGCGCTCCTCCGTCAGCTCAGGCATCGTGACGCGGATGATGGTGCCGTCGTTGCTCGGGTTGACGCCGAGGTTCGGGGTGTCGCGGATGGCCTGCTCGATGTCGCGCAGGGCGCCCTTGTCGTAGGGGGTGATGACGATGCTGCGCGCCTCGGTGTTCTGCAGCGATGCGAGCTGCCCGAGCGGGGTCGGCGTGCCGTAGTAGTCCACGAGGATGCGCTGGAACAGCTGCGGGTTGGCGCGCCCCGTGCGCACGGTGGAGAACTCGTCCTTCGCGGCCTCGACGGCCTTGTTCATGCGTGTACCTGCATCGGTCAATACGTCCGCGATCACGGTTGCTCCTTCTGTGTGAGTCTCGGTGGTCAGTCTAGTGCGCGCGGGAGCCTTGCCCCGCGGCATCGGGCCAGGCCCGGATCAGTGCCGTGCGTCGGCTCAGCTCGTGACGAGCGTGCCGATGGGCTCACCGAGCAGCGCGCGGGTCACATTGCCCGCCGGCTCCATGCCGAACACACGCATGTCCATCTTGTTGTCCATGCAGAGGCTGAACGCGGTCGAGTCGACGACCTTGAGCCCCCGCTGGAGGGCATCGAGGTACGTGATGGTGTCGATGCGGGTGGCCGAGGCATCCGTGCGGGGATCCGCGGTGTAGACGCCGTCGACGCCGTTCTTGGCGACCAGCACCTCTTCCGCCCCGCTCTCGAGGGCGCGCTGCGCGGCCACGGTGTCGGTCGAGAAGTAGGGCAGGCCCGCTCCGGCACCGAAGATCACGACGCGGCCCTTCTCCATGTGCCGCTCGGCGCGAAGCGGGATGTACGTCTCGGCGACCTGCGTCATCTGGATGGCGGACTGCACGCGAGTGGGCGCGCCTGCCTGCTCGAGGAAGTCCTGGAGGGCGAGGGCGTTCATCACGGTGCCGAGCATGCCCATGTAGTCGGCGCGGCCGCGGTCCATGCCGCGCTGGCTCAGCTCGGCGCCGCGGAAGAAGTTGCCACCGCCGACGACGATTGCGATCTCGACGCGATCGACGGCCGCGGCGATCTCACGTGCGACCTGGCTGACGACATCGGGGTTCACCCCGAGCTGACCGGCGCCGAAGGCCTCACCCGAAAGTTTGAGGAGCACCCTCCGGCGCTTCGTTGTCTCTTGCGTCACAGGTCATGTCCTCTCTCGACGGTATGCATCAAGCTACCGGGTGGCGCCCTTCTGGGGCGAGTGTGTTCGTCGCGCGCACGGGATGCGTGCACGCGCGGGAAGGGATGTGTCGAGGGCCGCGCGAGGGCGCGCGCCCGGCTTTTGGGCAGAGAAAAGGAGTCCGGACCGCACATGCGATCCGGACTCCTCGGTGGTACTTAGGCTCCGACCTTGAAGCGCGCGAAGTCGGTGACCGTGAGGCCAGCGTCCTTCGTCACCTGCGCGACCGAGAGTTTGTTGTCCTTGGCGTAGTCCTGGTCGAGCAGGGCGACCTGCTTGAAGAACGCGCCGACGCGACCCTCGACGATCTTGGGCAGTGCCGCCTCCGGCTTGCCCTCCTCGCGCGAGATGGCGGTGACGATCTCGCGCTCCTTGTCGACCTCTGCTGCGGGGACGTCCTCGCGGCTGAGGTAGCTCGGGTTGGCGAACGAGATGTGCTGCGCGATGCTGCGAGCGGTCTCGACGTCGTCACCCGAGTAGGCGACGACCACGCCGATCTGCGGGGGCAGGTCCTTGCTGGTCTTGTGCAGGTAGATCGCGAAGTGGTCGCCCTTGAGGGTGCGCACGCGACGCAGTTCGACCTTCTCGCCGATGATCGCCGCCTCGTCGCTGATGAGCTGCTCGACGGTGCCGTCGCCAGCCGCGGCGGCAAGCGCAGCCTCGGCCGACTCGGCGCCGGCGGTGGCTGCGGCATCCGCAACCTTGTCTGCCAGCGCGATGAAGCGGTCGTTCTTGGCGACGAAGTCGGTCTCGCAGGCGAGCTCGATGATCGTGACCTGGCCCGGAAGCTCGCGAGCGGCAACGAGGCCTTCGCTGGTCGAACGGTCAGCGCGCTTGGCGTTGCCCTTCGCACCCTTCAGACGGAGGATCTCGACGGCCTTCTCGACGTCGCCGTCTGCCTCTTCGAGCGCCTTCTTGGTGTCGACCATGCCGGTGCCGAGCTGTTCGCGCAGCGCCTTGATGTCAGCAATGGTGAAGTTGGCCATTGTCTTGGTGACTCCTTCTTTGAGTTCGGTGAACTAGTTGGACTCGGCGGCTGCGCCCGCGGCGTCGGCAGCCGACTCCGTGGCGGCTTCGCCCTCGACGGCCTGCTCTGCGGCGACGGCCTCGGCAACGTCAGCCGCAGCGATGACCACGTCGGCGACCGCTTCGGTCTCGGCCGAACCCTGCGTGGGCGAGGACTGCTCGAGCAGCTCGCGCTCCCAGTCGGCGAGGGGCTCTGCAACCGCGGCACCCGCGTCGCTGCCACCCTGGTGGCGCGTGATGAGGCCCTCGGCTGCAGCGTCGGCGATGATGCGGGTGAGCAGGCCCACCGAGCGGATCGCGTCGTCGTTGCCGGGGATCGGGTACTGGAACTCGTCCGGGTCGGCGTTCGTGTCGAGGATGCCGATCACGGGGATGCCGAGCTTGCGTGCCTCGTCAATGGCGAGGTGCTCGCGCTTGGCGTCGACAACCCACAGCGCCGAAGGCGTCTTGGTGAGGTTGCGGATACCACCGAGCGACTTGTGCAGCTTGTCGAGCTCGCGCTTCTTGAGCAGGAGCTCCTTCTTGGTGAAGCCGCTGGCCGCCGGGGTCTCGTAGTCGAGCTCCTCGAGCTCCTTCATGCGCTGGAGGCGCTTC
>JAGQTK010000249.1 GCA_020439065.1 Microthrixaceae bacterium | reverse complement strand
TGTTCCCGTAAGACACATTGGGTGGAGCCTAGGAGACTCGAACTCCTGACATCCTGCTTGCAAAGCAGGCGCTCTACCAACTGAGCTAAGGCCCCGTGCGCGCGGCGATCTCGAAGGATCGTTCGCACGGGTTGTGTATGCACCTGTGGTGCGATACGTGGGGCTACCAGGACTTGAACCTGGGACCTCTTCATTATCAGTGAAGCGCTCTAACCGCCTGAGCTATAGCCCCGTGTGAACCTTGAAAACTTTACCGGAAATCCGTGGGTTTCACGAATCGGCGAGAAAAGTCCTCGTCGGTCACGGTTTCGTGCGTGCGACTAATTGGAGGTGAACCCCACCAACAGCCCGCCGGTCACCTTCACCGCGAGGTTGTAGATGCCCGCGACCACGGCACCGAGCACCGTGACGACGATGAGGTTCAGGATCGCGACGACGGCCGCGAATGCCAACACCTGGGGCAGGCCGAGGAAGTCGCCGAGCGACCACGTGCCGTCGTTCATGCTGGTGAGCAGCTCGTCGACCATGCCGATCAGGCCCGTGGCCTGCACCACGAGGTACATCAGCAGGAACGACACGATCGTGACGATCGCGAGCGCCACCGCCGCGAGGAACGACAACTTCACTGCCGACCAGAAGTCGATGTAGACCAAGCGCAGGCGAACCTGCTTGGCGCTGCTCTTGCTCGTCGACTTCTTCGCAAGCTTCTCGGCAACCGTGCTCATGCGTGTCAGCTTTCCTCAGTGGTGGGGGTGGTGGATTCCGCGTCGGATTCCTCGGGGGTGGGCGCCGATGCGGCGGTCTGCGGCGTCTCGGCGTCGCCCGCCTCAGCGTCGTTTTGCGCCTCGAGGCCCCGCTCGCTATTGCGAGCAATGGCGATGATCTTGTCGTCGTCGCCCGCCCGGGCAAAGACGACACCCATGGTGTCACGGCCCTTGGCGGGCACCTCGGCCACGGCAGAGCGTACCACCTTGCCCCCGGCAAGAACGACGAGCACCTCGTCGTCTTCGTCCACGATCAGCCCGCCCGCGAGCTCGCCACGATCCTCGGTCAATTTGGCGACCTTGATGCCGAGCCCGCCGCGATTTTGCGTGCGGTACTGATCGACCGAGGTGCGCTTGGCGTAGCCGCCATCGGTCACGACGAACACAAATCCCTGATCAGAGACCACGGATGCGGAGAGCAGGCTGTCGCCCTCACGGAACTCCATGCCCTTCACGCCGGCGGTCGAGCGGCCGAGCGGCCGCATGGCCTCGTCGGTCGCCGTGAAGCGCAGCGACATGCCGTGACGCGAGATGAGGAGGATGTCGTCGTCGTTCTCGACCAGCAAAGCCGAGGTCAATTCGTCGCCTTCTCTCAGGTTGATCGCGATGATGCCACCGGTGCGGTTCGTGTCGTACTCGGCGAGCCTCGTCTTCTTCACGAGACCGCCACGAGTGGCCAGCACGAGGTAGGTCGCGGCCTCGTAGTCCTTGATGTCGAGGATCTGCGCGATCTCTTCGTCGGGCTGCAGCGCGAGCAGGTTGGCGACGTGCTGCCCCTTCGCGTCGCGGCCCGCCTCGGTGACCTCGTAGCCCTTGGCGCGGTAGACGCGGCCCTTGTTCGTGAAGAACAGCAGCCAGTGGTGTGTGGTCGTGACGAAGAAGTGCTCGACGACATCGTCCGCGCGCAGCTGCGCGCCCTTGACGCCCTTGCCGCCCCGGTGCTGCTGGCGATAGTTGTCGCTTCGCGTGCGCTTGATGTAGCCGTCACGCGTGACGGTGACCACCATCTCCTCCTCGGGGATGAGGTCTTCGATCGACATGTCGCCGCCGTAGCCCAGCAGGATCTCGGTGCGGCGATCGTCGCCGAACTTCTCGACGATCGCCGTGAGCTCATCGCGCACGATCGTGCGCTGACGCGCGGGGGTGGCGAGGATGTCGCGCAGGTCTTCGATGCGCGCGAGTAGCTGGTCTGCCTCGTCGATGATCTGCTGGCGCTCAAGGGCCGCAAGGCGACGCAGCTGCATCTCGAGGATGGCGCGGGCCTGGAGGTCGTCGATCTCAAGCAGCTTCTTGAGGCCCTCGCGCGCGTCCTCGGCGTTCGCCGAGGCGCGGATGAGCGCGATCACCTCGTCGAGCGCGTCGAGCGCCTTCAGGTAGGCACGCAGGATGTGCATGCGCTCCTCGGCCTTGCGCAGGCGGAATGCCGTGCGGCGCACGATGACCTCGATCTGGTGATCGATCCAGTGCGAGATGAAGCCATCCAGCGCGAGCGTGCGCGGCACACCGTCGACGATCGCGAGCATGTTCGCGCCGAAGTTGTCTTGGAGCTGCGTGTGCTTGTACAGGTTGTTCAGCACGACCTTCGCGACCGCGTCGCGCTTGAGCACGATCACGAGGCGCTGGCCGGTGCGGCCGGAGGTCTCGTCGCGGATGTCGGCGATGCCGGTGATCCGCCCGTCGCGCGCGAGGTCGCGGATCTTGATCGCGACGTTGTCGGGGTTCACCTGGTACGGCAGCTCGGTGATCACGAGGCACGTGCGGCCCT
>JAGQTK010000248.1 GCA_020439065.1 Microthrixaceae bacterium | reverse complement strand
CGTTACTGCTTCGAGTGTAGCTGTCAGGAAGGGGGTGTTGCACCGCGCGCTGGCGCGGCGCGGTTGCACGATCCGATCTCCCGGCCGAGGATGGGAGCAGCGGAAATGAAGGGGGCGTTCATGACGGCAGGACCAGTGCGGGGGCGGCGGGCGTTCGCGGAGCTTGTGGAGCGTCCCTCGGCACAGGTGCTGATCATCGGGGGAGGCATCAACGGGATCGCGACCATGCGCGACCTGGCCATGCAGGGCATCGACGTCATGCTGATCGAGCGCGGCGACTACGTGAGCGGGGCGTCGTCGGCGTCGTCGCACATGATCCACGGCGGCATCCGCTACCTCGAGAATGGCGAGTTCCGGCTCGTGCACGAGTCGGTCACCGAGCGCAACGGCCTCCTGCACATCGCGCCGCACTACGTGAAACCGCTGAAGACGACCGTGCCGATCTTCTCCACATTCTCGGGGGTGCTGAGCGCGCCGTTGCGCTTTCTGCGGCACGGGGCGGGCGCACCGCGCGAACGCGGGGCGGCGCTGATCAAGATCGGCCTTGTCATCTACGACTCGTTCTCGCGTGGCGGCGGGCGCCTCCCGCGGCACGAGTTTCTGCGCCGCCGCCGTTCGCTCGAGAAGCTGCCGCGGCTGAACCCCGACATCCGTTACACGGCGACGTACTACGACGCATCCATGCAGGATCCCGAGCGCCTCGCGCTGGATGTGCTGCACGATGGGCTGAAGGCCGGGCGCGCACCCGGCGCGCTCGGCCCGGGCGGGGCAGAGATGGGCTCGGGAGCGCTCGCGCGGGCCGCCAACTACGTCGAGGCGATCGGCGTCTCGGGCGGTGGCGTTCGGGTGCGCGATGCGGTCTCCGGCGAGGAGGCGGTGCTCACGGCATCCGTGATCGTGAACGCGTCCGGGCCGTGGACCGACCTGACCAACGACGCCCTCGGGCGCGACACGCACTTCATGGGCGGCACGAAGGGCTCACACATCGTGCTCGATCACCCGGAGTTGCTTGCGGCGACGGGCGGGCGCGAGATCTTCTTCGAACACAGCGACGGCCGCATCGTGCTGATCTATCCGCTGAACGGGCGGGTCCTGGTGGGCACCACCGATCTCGAACACGATATGCGCGAGCCCGTGACCTGCACAGAAGAGGAAGTCGACTACTTCTTCGGGCTCGTCCGACACGTGTTTCCCGATATCGCGGTGGATCGCACCCAGATCGTGTACCGATTCGCGGGTGTGCGGCCGCTGCCGGGGCACGGCGATGTGGCGCCCGGCTTCGTCTCGCGCGACTACCGGATCGAGCGGGCGACCCTCTCAAGCACCGGGACGGCGCAGGTGCTGAGCCTCGTCGGCGGCAAGTGGACCACGTTCCGGGCGCTCGCCGAGCACCTGAGCGACGAAGTGCTCGGCATCCTCCGCGCGCGACGGGTGGTCAGCACGAAGGGCGTCCCGATCGGCGGCGGCGCGGGCTACCCGCGCACCGCGAAGGCGCTGCGCCAGTGGCTGACCGCGAACTCGGCCGGGGTGGGCCGGGAGCGCGCCGCCCGCCTGCTGGCCCGCTACGGCACGCGAGCGAGCGAGGTGATCACGGCGATTCGCGCCGACGCGAGCGACCGCCCGATTCGGGGCGCCGCGGCGTACAGCACCGCCGAGCTGCGACGCCTGGCCGCCACCGAACACGTGGTGCACCTTGACGATCTGCTGCGTCGGCGCACGAACCTCGTCTTCACGGGTGACGCGGGGCGGGAGAGCGTGCGTGATGTCGCCGAGACCATCGCCCCGGCCTGCGGGTGGGACGCCGACGACATCGAGCGCGAGGAAGCCGCGGTGCTCGAGATGCTCGAGCGGCAGGGGCGATATCGTGTCGAGGAGAGCGCGACGCAGCGGGCGTGAGCGGCGCGTCACGGCGGCGAGTCGGACGGGAAAGGGGTGCCGTGGCGAAGTATGTGATGGCGATCGATCAGGGCACCACGAGCACGCGGGCGATCCTGTTCACCGAGGACGCGAGGATCGCGGGCAGCGCGCAGCGCGAGCACGAGCAGATCTTTCCGCGCCCGGGCTGGGTGGAGCACGACCCCGAGGAGATCTGGGCGAACGTCCGGTGGGTGATCGAAGCCGCGCTGGAGGGCGCCGGCGCGCGGGCGGACGACGTCGCCGCCATCGGCATCACGAATCAGCGCGAGACCGCCATCGTCTGGAACCGACACACCGGCACACCCATCCACAATGCGATCGTCTGGCAAGACACGCGCACGCAGCCGCTGATCGATGCGCTCGCCGAGGATGGCGGATTGCAGCGGTTCGCGGCATCCACCGGTCTGCCGCTGGCGACATACTTCTCGGCTTCGAAGATCGCGTGGATGCTGGAGCACGTCGCCGGCGCGCGCGAGGCTGCCGAGGCGGGCGATCTGCTGTTCGGCACGCCCGACACCTGGCTGCTGTGGAACCTGACGCGCTCGGGGATCGGCGGGGACGGCGCGGTTGCTGCCGAACCCGTGCACGCGACGGATGTGACGAACGCGAGCCGGA
>JAGQTK010000247.1 GCA_020439065.1 Microthrixaceae bacterium | reverse complement strand
TACTCGGTGTAGTCGATCGGGACGCCTCGGTCGCAGTAGCTGCGTGCAAGTGTTCGGACGTCGCCGGCGACCGCGATGCCGTCGCCTGGTCCGATGCCTGGCAGGTTGCCGGTGGTGCCTTCGGTTTCGCCGGCGGTGCCCTGCGCGATCTGGAGAGGGATGGTGGGCGTTCCCGCCACACCCATCACGAGTTGATCGAGATTGCCCTGAAGCTCTGGAATGTCGTCCGGCGTCGCGTATTGCGAAGCCACCAGATCGTTCCAGCGAACGCCTCCGATATTGCGAAAGAGCCCATCGAGGATCGACGCATTGTTCAATGCTTCGTATTCCTCGAGTCCTCGTGACGTGAGGTATGGGCGAAGGTCAATATCGAAGGCTCTCGTGACGCCGATGATTCCTTGCATGAGCGCACCGCTCCACAGGAAGCTGCCATCTACGTAGCGCAAGAGGTTGCGTGGGTCCACTGCGGTTCCGCCCATCGTGGCTCCCACGAGGCGCCGGTTCATGTCCGGCGCGTACTCGGGAGCCAATTGCGCAGCCCATTGTGTGGCAAGTGCCCCACCGGAGTAGCCAGCCAGAGCGACCTTCGCATCCGCGGTGATTCCAGTTCGGTCGGCCTGAAACGCCGCGCGAAGGCCGTCGAGTGTGTGGTAGCCGTACGCTGGTCCTGCGAAGAGTTCGGCTCGGGGGCCTTCGGTATCGGCGATGACCACGGTGTAGCCGGCGAACAGATAGGGGAGCACGAACGCAGCTTCGACGTTCACGAGGAGGGAACCCGCTTCACCCGGCGCCTCGCCGGAGATGACTGCAGAGGGTTGATGCGCCGGGTTGAGAGAGTCGTAGAACGAACCGAACGCGACGACCTTTGTGCCGTCGCTGCTCCACCCCTTGATGACCGACACGACATTGGCTGTCGGCCTGCGCATCATGTCGTGGGACCGATACAGAATTTATTCGACCTCGAACGGAAACCAGAGGTCGCCGAATCGATACTGCACGCTCCGGGTCTTGAGCACCGTCCCCGGAGCGACCTCGGACAGCCGGGCGATGTCCCGGTACTCGCCGAACCGCTCGGCGGCGGGGGCTTGCGTTGATCCCTCGGCTGCAATGGCGGTTGGTGGCGGCGAACAGGCAGCCAGCGCGACGGTTGCGAGTGCTATGACAACCAGCGCGGCGAGACGACATGGAGCGATGCGAGTAGCCGCCCGGTTCGAGCAATCGTCTGTCTGCACCATTCAAGCCCCCAACCGTCGTTCCCGGCGTCGCTGATCGTGCAAGACGATCACCAAGAGTCTCCCCATGTCGGCCGGCTCTGTGTGATCACTTTCCGTCCGAAGTTCGAGTATCCCTTGCGGCCGGGAGGCGAACCACGACTTCGACGCTCAATTCGTGTGACTGGAACGAGCACCGGGTCGAACATCAGGCTCGCGCCGGCACCGGCCATGATGCGCGCCCGTTGCCCGACGGTACGCTCGGGAAGTTGGACCGCACCGTTGCTGCAGCGAATCGAGATCCGGATTGCGCCGGCCTCGCTGGCACGCTGCCGATCGCGTTCGTGCGCGACTTCGTGCAGCTCGTCGGCGATGAGCTCGACCTCGGCGAGACGCTGCGCCGCGCGGGGATTCCTGCGGGGCTCGTGGCGGACGATCGGTCACGAGTGACGATCGAGCAGGCATCGAGGGTGGTCCGAGGCATCTGGCAGATGACCGGGGACGAGATTCTCGGTCTCGGTCACCACGCGATGCAGCGGGGCACCTTTCGCATGCTGGCGATCGGTCTGGTGCACACCCCTGACCTCGTAGCGGCGCTGAAACGCCTCTGCGAGTTCAGCAGCGTGATCCCGGCGATGCCGACCGTTCGCTCCGACGAGGTCGATGGTCAGGTCCGAGTGTGGCTCGACGTGGAAGAGGCCGGTCTCGACGAGACCGGTCTCGGACAAGACCTGTCCGCTGTCCTTCTGCTCGCCGTGGTCCAACGGTTCGCGAGTTGGTTGGTCAGTCGTCGCGTCGATGCTCTGTGCGTGGAGCTCCCCGGGAAGCAACCGGCGGACTCGGCTCATCTCGACCTCGTGTTCGGAGCTCCCCTGCAGTTCAACGCAGCAGCTCCGGCGCTGCGTCTCGACCAGGCGTTGATGTCTGCGCCTGTGACGCAGGACGAGGCATCGCTCGAGGTCTACCTCGCGCAATGTCCCGCGGTGTGGCTGAGTCGCAGGGACTTCGGAACGACGCTGAACGACCGCGTGCGGCGCGTCCTGCTGCGCCGATCGATCTCGGACTGGCCGAGTCACGACGAGCTGGCGCGGGCCATGGCCATGAGCGCTCCGACGCTGCGCCGACGGCTGCGCGACCAGGGCACGTCGGTTGCGGAGATGAAAGATGAGATCCGCCGCGACATGGCCATCGAGAGCCTCAGTCTGGGCGAGGAGTCGGTGTCTGATCTGGCGGATCGGCTCGGCTTTTCCGAACCGAGCGCGTTCCACCGGGCCTTTCGACGCTGGACCGGCCAGGCCCCCGGTGTCTACCGCTCGTCAGCGGTCTCGTAGCGCTCCTCCGCTGCG
>JAGQTK010000246.1 GCA_020439065.1 Microthrixaceae bacterium | reverse complement strand
CGATCGGATCGTCGCGCTGATCGACCTGACCACCCTCGAGGGCGCCGATACGCCCGGCAAGGTGCGATCGCTCGTATCGAAGGCGCTGCGCCCCGATGCATCCGATCCCACGACCCCGCGCGTGGCGGCCGTGTGCGTCTACGGCGACATGGTGCCGCACGCGGTGCGCGCGCTGGGGGCCGCGCACGGCGACCCCGATGACGGCCTCGTGAGCGTCGCCGCCGTCGCGACCGCGTTTCCGAGCGGCCGGGCCTCGCTCGCGATCAAGCTCGCCGACACCGCCGAAGCCGTGGCCGCCGGCGCCGATGAGATCGACATGGTGATCGACCGCGGCGCGTTCCTGGCCGGTCGCTACAGCGAGGTGTTCGATCAGATCGCGCAGGTCAAGCAGGCCTGCCGCAAGCCCGACGGCAGCTTCGCCTCGCTGAAGGTGATCCTCGAGACCGGTGAGCTGAACACCTACGACAATGTGCGCCGTGCCTCGTGGCTGTCGATCCTCGCCGGCGGGGATTTCATCAAGACCTCCACCGGCAAGGTGTCACCGGCTGCCACGCTTCCCGTGACGCTGCTCATGCTCGAGGTCGTGCGTGACTGGCACCGCCTGACCGGCGAGAAGATCGGCGTGAAGCCGGCCGGCGGGATTCGCACCTCGAAGGATGCGATCAAATACCTCGTGACCGTGGCCGAGACGGTGGGCGAGGAGTGGCTGCAGCCCCACCTGTTCCGGTTCGGGGCATCCAGCCTGCTCAACGACGTGCTCCTGCAGCGCCAGAAGGTGCGCACGGGCCACTACTCGGGCGCCGACTACGTGACCATCGACTGACGATGCCGACACCCCAGATCCCCCTTGTGATTTTCGCACCGCAGAGGACACCATGAGCTTTCTCGAGTACGCCCCAGCCCCAGAATCCACCGCGCTGTTGCACCTGCGCGAGCACTACGGCCTGTTCATCGACGGCCGATTCGTGGAGGGTCGCGGCACGCCCTTCGCCACGATCTCGCCCGCGACGCAGCAGCACATCGCCACCATCGACACGGCGAGCGCCGAAGACATCGACGACGCGATCGCGGCCGCCCGACGCGCGTTCGAGCACACCTGGTCGAGCATGCGCGGCAGCGACCGCGGCAAGTACCTGTACCGGATCGCCCGCCTCGTGCAGGAACGCGCCCGCGAGCTCGCGGTGGCAGAGAGCCTCGACAACGGAAAGCCGATCAAAGAGAGCCGCGACGTCGATGTGCCGCTGGTTGCCGCGTGGTTCTTCTACTACGCCGGGTGGGCCGACAAGCTGGACTACGCCGGCCTGGGCGCGAACCCGCGCGCGCTCGGGGTCGCCGGGCAGGTGATTCCCTGGAACTTCCCGCTGCTCATGCTCGCGTGGAAGATCGCCCCCGCGCTCGCCGCCGGCAACACCGTCGTCATCAAGCCCTCCGAGCACGCCTCGGCCTCGACGCTCGAATTCGTCAGGCTCATCGCCGAGGCCGGGATTCCCGCCGGCGTCGTCAACACGGTCACGGGATTCCCCGGCGAGGTCGGCGCCCCCCTCGTCTCCCATCCGCTCGTCGCCAAGATCGCCTTCACGGGTGGCGAGCCGGGTGGCCTCGCAGTCTACCGCGCGGCGGTCGAAGGCCTGAAGACCGTGACGCTGGAGCTCGGTGGCAAGTCCGCCAACATCGTCTTCGCCGACGCCAATATCGAGAATGCGGTCGACGGCGCCATCTCCGGCATCTTCGCCGCGACGGGCCAGACATGCATCGCCGGTTCGCGACTGCTCGTCGAGCGCAGCATCCACGATCGGTTCGTCGAGGCCGTGCTACAGCGCGCCGGCACCGCCCGCATCGGCGATCCCTCGAAGCTCGAAACCCAGGTCGGCCCGATCACCACCGAGGCACAGCGTGCCAGGGTGCTCGGCTATATCGACATCGCGCGATCGGAAGGCGCCGAATGCATGCTCGGCGGCAAGAAGCCGACGCGCGACGATCTCCTCGACGGCTGGTTCGTCGAGCCGACCATCTTCACGCGCGTCTCCAACTCCATGCGCATCGCGCGCGAGGAGGTGTTCGGCCCGATCCTCTCCATCATCCCCTTCGACGACGAGGCGGAAGCCTTCGCCATCGCCAACGACAGTCCCTATGGGCTCGCTGCCGGGCTCTGGACACAGGATATGGGCCGCGCCCTCAGGGGCAGCGCAGCGCTCGAGGCCGGGACCGTCTGGATCAACACCTACCGCGCCGTCAGCTACATGGCGCCCTTCGGTGGCTACAAGCGCTCCGGCATCGGACGCGAGAGCGGCCAGGAGGCGATCGGCAACTTCCTGCAGACCAAGACCGTGTGGATCGACACCATCAGCAAGGCGGCCAATCCCTTCGTGATGCGCTGACGATGACGATGGCGCGGGATCGCGGGGCATCTTGCCGGTGTCCTGCGATCCCGCGAACCCACTTGCAAGAGCGTCACGAAACATTCGGTCGCGGCGGCAGATGTGCGTGACGGCGGTGGTAGCGTTCCGCCTCGCGTACCTCGACCGGTTCGGTCAACACCCTGAGGAAGCCGTCCATCGGC
>JAGQTK010000245.1 GCA_020439065.1 Microthrixaceae bacterium | reverse complement strand
TCGCGCTTGCCGCGCAGTTCGGCGTCGGCCGCCACCTCCAGCGCATCGAGCGACTGCCGCGTGAGCGCACCGTAGGCCGGCCAGCTGCGCACATCGAAGTACACATCGCCCGCGGCATCCGAATCCGCGGGTGCCGCGTACGCGTGCCCCGCCTCGATCAGTTCGGCAATCAGCTCGTGCATCTGCGGGATCGACGCGGTCGCACGCGGCTCGTACGTCGGTGCGGCGATGCCGATCGCGGCGTACGCGGCGCTGAAGGCGAGCTCCATGCGGTACGCGAGCGCCCACCAGGGCTCCTGGGTGGCGTTCGTCAGCACCTTGTCGTCGATGTCGGTCACGTTGCGCACGAAGGTGACCCGGAAGGAACGCTCGAGCCAGCGACGCAGAATGTCGAACGCGAGCGCGCCCCGGAGGTGCCCGATGTGGGGGCCGGACTGCACCGTCGGTCCACAGACGTAGATGCCGACCTCGCCCGCCCGCAGGGGCGTGAAGTCGCGCAGCGCCTGCGCTCTGGTGTCGTACAGTCGGAGTCCCACGGATCAAGACTACCGGCGCGCTCCGCGGCCCGAACGATCAGCGCTGCGCGATCCGCGCGCCGGACGGCGTGGATCGTCGGCGCATCGGGCCCGAACGATCAGGCCCGAACGATCAGCGCCGTCGCCGTCGCCGCGATCCCCTCGCCACGCCCGGTGAACCCGAGCCCGTCGGTGGTCGTCGCCGCGACCGTCACCGGCGCGCCGAGCAGCGCGCTCAATGCAGCCTGCGCCTCGAGGCGGCGGGGCGAGAATCGCGGGGCGCGCGCCTGCACCTGGACCGACACGTTGCCGATGGCCCAGCCCGCATCGGCGAGCACGCGGCGGGTGCGGGTGAGGAACACCTCGGCGTGGGCGCCCTCGACGGCGGGATCGTCGGTGCCGAACAGCCCGCCGATGTCGCCGAGATCGGCCGCCGAGAGCAGCGCATCGACGATGGCATGCGTGACGACGTCGCCGTCGGAGTGGCCCTCGAGCGCGCGCTCCCCGGGCCATGGCAGCCCCGCGAGCCAGAGCGTGCGCGTGGATCCCGCGGCCGCGTATGCGTGCACATCGCTGCCGATCCCGACGCGCATGGTCAGCGCCGCGGCGAGCGCTGGAGCGTGCTCGCCCTGCGCGGAGCGCACCGGCTGGGGGCTCGGCGCGTGCTGTGCCGCGCGCTCACCGAGCAGCGTTCTCGCGCGCTGAAGATCGGCGGGGGTGGTGATCTTGAACGCGTGGGCATGGCCGTCGAGCGCACGCACGGGGTAGCCGGCGGCGGCGACGAGCGCCGCATCGTCGGTGTACTGCGCGCTCGCTCCCGCGTATGCCGCATCGAGCACATCGCGCCGGAACCCCTGCGGCGTCTGCACCGCGAGCAACTCGTCGCGATCGACCGTGTCGCCGACCGCCCCCGCGGCATCCACCCGCTTGACGGTATCGACCACCGGCAGCCCGGGGATCACGGCGGCGCCCGTGCGCTCGACCTCCTCGATCACCCGGTCAAACACCTCGCTCGGCGTGAGCGAGCGCGCCGCGTCATGCACGAGCACGGTCCGCACCTGCGGCCATACGGCGCGCAGCCCCGCCGCCACCGAGTCCTGTCGGGTTGCGCCGCCGGCGACGATGCGCACGAGCTCGAAGCGATCGGCTGCATCGGTCGCGCCGTCTGCGCCCTCTGCCGCCGCGACGGTGGCCGCGGCATCCATCGCCTCGGTGCGCGCCTCGCCCTCGAGCCCCGGGGGCACCACGAGCACCAGCTGTGCGGCCCGGCGCATGCCGAGGATGGGGATCAGGCTGTGCCAGAGCACGGTGTGCGCATCCACGCCGACGAACGCCTTGGGCGCGCCGGCCCCGAGGCGCAGGCCAGAACCGGCGGCAACGACGATGACGGCCGCATCCGGCACGGGCGTGATGCTCATGCAACTCACGCTACCGGAATGCACCCACGCAAAAGGCTCCCCGTCCGCGATGCGGATCAGGGAGCCTCACGCTGTCGGTCGCCTCGCGGCATCCGGCGCGCAGCCGCTACGAAGCGAGGACCTCGTCGAGCACGTTCGACGCCTGCTCCTCGTCGGTCTTCTCGGCGAGCGCGAGCTCCGAGATGAGGATCTGGCGCGCCTTTGCAAGCATGCGCTTCTCCCCTGCCGAGAGACCCCGGTCCTGGTCCCGGCGCCAGAGATCGCGAACGACCTCGCTCACCTTGATCACATCGCCGGAGGCGAGCTTCTCAAGGTTTGCCTTGTAGCGGCGCGACCAGTTGGTGGGTTCTTCGATAAACGGTGCACGCAGCACCTCGAACACGGCCTCGAGGCCTTCCTTGCCGATCACATCGCGCACACCGACGAGATCGATGTTGTCGGCGGGCACCTCGATCGTCAGGTCGCCCTGGGTTACCCGGAGCTTGAGATAGATCTTCTCTTCACCCTTGATAATTCGAGTCTTCACTTCGGCGATCGTTGCGGCACCGTGGTGCGGGTAAACGACCGTCTCGCCAACCTCAAAAAGCATGCAGATCTGTCCTTTCGGCTCCATATAGGATACCACAGGCCTCATAGGATAA
>JAGQTK010000244.1 GCA_020439065.1 Microthrixaceae bacterium | reverse complement strand
TGGATGCCGCGACCGCCCGCCGACCCACGAGCCGCGCGCCGCGCGATCTGGCCCGCGGCCCGGGCCGACTCGGCAAGGCGATCGGCCTCGTCTCGGCGCGGCACAACGGGATCGATGCGCTGGCCGGGGGCGCCGAGCGCGCGGGCGCGCTCGCCCGGCTCTGGCTGCGCGACGAGCCGCTCACCGAGCTCGCCTCGGGCCCGAGGGTCGGGGTGGGCGGCCGGGCGGGCACCGCCGCGTTCCCGTGGCGGTTCTGGATCCCCGGCGACCCCACCGTGTCGCCGTTTCGGCCGGGGCGGAACGCGGTGGAAACGGAGGCCGGCCCGGGCCCCACGCAGCCGGCGCCGAATGAGCAGAGCTCGCAGGAGCCGGCGCCGAACATCCCCCGCCCGATTCAACCAAACGGCTGAGGCACCGCCCAGGCGCGGCCCGTAGGCTGAAAGCCTATGACTCCTCGACTTCTTTACCGCACCCTCGCCATCGCCGAGGTGATCACGTGGGCACTGCTGCTGACCGCGATGTTCCTCAAGTACGTGACGAAGACCACCGACGCGCTGGTGACGCCGTTCGGCGGCATCCACGGCTTCATCTTCCTCAGCTACGGGGCGATGACGATCTTCGTCTGGATCAACCAGAAGTGGAAGCCGGGCGTCGGGATCCTGGGGCTCGTGAGCGCGATCGTGCCCTTTGCCACGCTGCCCTTCGACCTGGCCATCGACAAGCGCGGGCTCCTCAACGGCGGCTGGCGCCTCGCGCCGGGCGGCGAGGAGCCTCGCGGCTTCTTCGAGCACGTGCAGGCCATGGTGCTGCGCCACCCGATCGTCTGGACGACGATCGCCGCGGTCGTGATCGCCGGCGTCTTCACCGTGCTGCTCATGCTCGGCCCGCCGATTCCCCTCCCGGCATAGCGGGTGCGCCCGGGCCGCGGCATCCACCCGAATCGGTGCGACGCGCCCGGCGTGCTACACTCGCCCCTTGTGCTGTGTGCGTTCTCGCGCGCAGTTTCGTACGCTCCCCTCGAATGACCCTTCACCGGGTGTCGAGTGGTGTGTGCAGACAAGGGATCTTGGGTGCGGCCGTCCGGTCGCACGGTAGCTAAGGAGAGAACATCATGGCAGCAGTGTGCCAGGTGACTGGAGCAGTTCCCGGCTTCGGTCACAACATCTCGCACTCGCACCGCCGGACGAAGCGTCGCTTCGACCCGAACGTGCAGCGCAAGACCTACTTCGTCCCCTCGCTGGGGCGCAACATCAAGCTGAACGTGTCGGCCAAGGGCATCAAGGTCATCGACGCGCGTGGCATCGAGTCGGTCGTTCGTGACCTGCAGGCGAAGGGTGTGAAGCTCTAATGGCCAAGAAGGCACAGGACGTCCGTCCGATCATCAAGCTCCGTTCGACGGCGGGCACCGGTTACACCTACGTGACCCGCAAGAACCGTCGCAACAACCCCGACCGCCTCGTGCTCAAGAAGTACGACCCCGTCGTGCGCAAGCACGTTGACTTCCGTGAGGAGCGCTAGAAATGGCGAAGAAGAGCAAGATCGCTCGCAACGAGCAGCGCAAGGTCATCGTCGAGCGTTACGCCGCGAAGCGGCTTGAACTCAAGAAGGCCCTCGTCGACCCGACGAGCACCGACGAGCAGCGCGAGGCCGCACGCCTCGGCCTGCAGAAGCTGCCCCGCAACGCGTCGCCCGTGCGCGTGCGCAGCCGTGACGCCATCGACGGCCGCCCCCGTGGCATGCTCTCGAAGTTCGGCATCTCGCGTGTTCGCTTCCGCGACATGGCACACCGTGGCGAGCTGCCCGGCGTGACCAAGTCGAGCTGGTAAGCACCAGGTTGTAAGAAGGAGGCGGGGCCCATCGGGCCTCGCCTCTTTCGTGTTTCTGGCGTGCAGTGTGTTCTGCAGTGTGTTCTGGTGCGCGCCGTGTTTCTGGCGTGCGCCGTGTTTCTGGTGCGCAGGCTGTGTTCTTGGTGCGCAGGCTGTATTCGTGGTGCAGACGCTGCGTTTCTGGCGTGCGGGCTGCCGGCGAGTGGATGCCACAGCCTGCCGCTCGCGTGCGCGTCACACCGCGAAAATCCGCGGATCGCTCTGAAATTCGATGAAATCCGCTCGCGACACGCCCGAAACCCCTCCAATCACGGCGAAAATCCGCGAGAACACGCGGGGAGTTGGTACATTCGTCACGGTCAATCAGACCAGCCGGGGACACCGCGCCTTGGTCCAAGCAATACTGCGGCCACTTCGCCGCAACGTCCGAGGAGGACATCTCCATGGCTGACAAGTCCATCACCAAGACCGAGCTCGTCGCGAGCATCGCCAGCGCCACCGGTCAGAGCCAGGCCGCCGTCAGCGGCGTGCTCGACAGCCTCTTCGCCACCGTCTCTGAGGCAGTCGCCGCAGGCAACAAGGTTTCGATCCCCGGTTGGATCGCGTTCGAGAAGGTCGCGACCTCGGCGCGCACCGGTCGCAACCCGCAGACCGGCGACGAGATCAAGATTCCCGCCGGCAACCGCGTCAAGGTCACCGCTGGCTCGAAGCTCAAGGCAGCCGTCAAGTAAGACCGCTTTCCCGAGAG
>JAGQTK010000243.1 GCA_020439065.1 Microthrixaceae bacterium | reverse complement strand
TCACGCCATCGGTGGCTGGCACCGTGATCGGCGCGTCGCGCACCGTCAGCGCCTCGGCTCGCAGCTGCGCGAGCACCACGGCGGCCGCGCGTCCACCGGCGCTGCCCGTGGCGCCGAGCGAGCGGGAGCCGCCAACGTCCCCGCGGCGCCCGCGGCCGTTGCGCCGCGCCGCACGAGCGGCACGAGCACTCCGAGCACCCCGCGCACCCCGCGCACGAGGTTGCGCCGCGCCGCCGTCGCCACGGTCACCACCGTCGGCGTCCTCCCCATACTCGCCGTACTCCCCGTCATCACCCCCCGCGGTGCGAACCCGGCACGCGCTCAGCCGCGGCCCGCGCGCAATCACGAGGGATGCCGCGTCACCGGGGAAGGCCCGCCAGATCCCGGCGGGAAGCGCGACGAGCTGGAGGACATCGGGATGCCTCGAGTCCCAACGTGCGCGCTCGCGCTCGTGGTGCTCGGCGACGCGGGCGCGTGCGCGCTCCAGGTGCCGGGCATGCGCGGCACACGCCTCCCGGTACGCCCGGCGCCCGGTGCGCGCCCCGTCGAGCATCGACGCGATCGCGATGCACGGCCCGAGCAGGCCGAACAGCATCGCATACGCCGACCCCGTCACGGCCCAGAGCACGCCGCCGCCGAGGAGCGGCACCAGGGCCGCAAGCCATGGGAAGTGCGCGCGCCGCGCCCGCACCGGCGGGGCCGGCACCATTACGATGCTCTCGTCCATGCCCCAAGCACACGGCAGCGGCGCCACCCGCGGGGCACGGTGGCCCGTTCAGGCCGCGATCCGCGTGCGGCGGCCCATCGGTGCGGCGTGTGGAGGGCGAGTCAGGCGCCCGGGGCCCCCGGCGCCGACGAAGCCGTCGCGATGCTGCCGGTCGCGGCCGCGGCACCCGCGCGAGCGGCGGGGGCATCCGCCGCCGTGCGCGTGACGTCGAGAACCATGATCGTGATGTTGTCGCGGCCCCCGTTCTCGAGCGCGGCGTGCAGCATGGCGCCGATCGCGTCAGCCGGGGCGGGGTTCTCGTCGAGGAAGTGCTGGATGCCGTAGTCGGTCAGCTCTTTCGTCAGCCCATCCGAGCAGATCACGAAGCGATCGCCGTCGAGCACATCGAGGCGCACATAGTCGGGCCGCGCGCCCTCGCTGGGACCGACCGCCCGCGTGATCACATTGCCGTAGGGGTGGTTCTCGGCCTCTTCCGGGCTGAGGCGTCCACTCGCGATCAGCTCCTGCACCACCGAATGATCGACCGTGATCTGCGCCAGGCGGCCATCGCGCAGCAGGTACACGCGGGAGTCGCCGATGTTCAGCGAGACCCAGTTCGGCTCGGCCTTCGAAGCGTCCAGAAACACACCGGTCACCGTCGTGCCGGTGCCCTGATCGGTGGTCTCGGGATGCGCCGAGATGTCTTTGACCGCCCGGGCGAGCGCCTTCTCGATCAGCCGCGTCGTCACCTGCCGGGTGGATGCCAGTGCCCCGAGCCGCTCGATCACGCTGGCGCTGGCGATCTCGCCGCCGATGTGCCCACCCATGCCGTCCGCCACGATGAACAGCGGCGGGCCCGCAAACGCGGCGTCCTGATTGGACTCGCGGCGGCGCCCGGTATCGGTGGTCCACGCCCAAGAGAGCTCGAGGCTGCCGCGCGCGAGCGCGACCCGTTGCCGCCCGGTGTGCGCAGGAGCGTTCGATGCGGTCTCTGACACGCGCTCGTCCTCTCCGATCGAATGGCACGGAAAAGGCCCGCCACCAGGGTTCTCACATCCTAGCGGAAGGCGCCGCCCGCGCTTTCGTCTCTAGCCCGCCGCGGGATCCACCGGAAGCGGGAAGAGCGCGCCGATCTCGGCAACCTCGACCGCGGTCGGCTGCCACCGCGCGGCCGCCACATTGGCGCGCACCTGCTCGCCCGTCGTGGCCCCGGCGATCACGCTCGCCAGGCCCGGCTGCGCGAGCAGCCAGCCGAAGGTGGCCTCGAGCATCGAGATGCCCTTGGCGTCGCAGTACGCCTGGTACGCCTCGAGCGCGTCCCAGGGCGTGTCGCGCATGAACTCGGCGCCGTTCGGCGAGGTCATGATGCGGCTGCCCTCGGGCCCACCCTCACGCGTGTACTTTCCCGTGAGCATGCCGCTGCGCAGCGGGAAGAACGGAAGAAAGCCCAAGCCGAACCGGCGGACAGCGGGCAGCACCTCGCGCTCGGCGCCGCGCACGAGCAGCGAGTAGTGGTTCTGTGCCGACACGAAGCGCTCGAGCAGCCGCTCGCGGGCGGTGAACTCGGCCTCGGCGATCTGCCACCCCGTGAAGTTCGAGTGCCCGATGTAGCGCACCTTGCCCTCGCGCACCAGGTCATCCAGCACGTCGAGGGTCTCGGCGATCGGCGTGCCCGGATCGGGCGTGTGGATCTGGTAGAGGTCGATCCAGTCGGTCTGCAAACGCGTGAGGGATGCCTCGACAGCGCGCCGGATGTAGGCCCGCGCGCCCCGCGCACCCCAGCCGCCAAGCCCGACGTCTCGACCGGAGTGGCCGAACTTCGTCGCGATGACCACCTGGTCGCGCCGACCCTTCAGCGCCTCACCCATCAACGACTCGCTGAGCCCGGGCTCCCGGCCATAGGTATC
>JAGQTK010000242.1 GCA_020439065.1 Microthrixaceae bacterium | reverse complement strand
AGCGCCATGCCGAGCAGGGTCGTGATCGTCGTCTTGCCGACGCCGCCCTTGCGCGAGAGCACCGGCACGAAGCGGGCACCCCCCGCCAGCGGCGCCGCGATGCGCTGGTCGAGCTCCTTGCGCGCCTGCGCCTTCTTGCTCGCGCCGAGGTTGATCCGACGCCCGGAGAGGGAGTACACGAGCTGCCGCCACGGACCCTCGGGCTCCGGGCGGACCACATGGTTCGGATCGAGCAGTCGGTCGGAGGTGAGCAGATCGGCCGTCTCGCGCTCGGCGTTGGCCAGGTCATCGAGGCGCTTCGACGCCATCGGCTTGGGCTCGGGGCGCGTTGCGACTCGCTCGAGATCGTGCGCGGCGCGTGCGGCGGGCTGGGAGGCAGGGGTCAGTTCGGACACATCCTCATTGTCGCGGACGATCGTGCCGCTGTGTCGCACGGATGCCTCGGCGCCGGCGCTGCCGGTGTCTCCCTCGTCATCGCGGGTGGCTTCGTCGCCTTCCGCATCCTCGAGCACGATCGCATCTTCGACGACGATCGCCTCGGCGATGCGCGGCTCGTCTACGAGCGGGTCACCGACGAGCGGGTCACCTACGGCAAGGGCCTCGTGCTCGACGACGCCGCCGACGTCCTCGGGCTCATCCTCGTCCTCGGGCTCATCCTCGACGACCACCTCGTCCGCGACGGGCGCCTCGTCCGCGACGATCACCTCGTCGTCCACGCGCGCGTCCTCGACGAGCGCGTGCGCATCGGCCGCCCCGACATCGAGCGTCCCGGCGATCAGCGAATCGAATGACAGCTCGATGCTGTCGTCGATGACGTCACCCTCGTCGTCGTCATCCTCATCGCTGTGCAGTTCGACGGCCAGATGTGCGGTCGCACCGCCGAGCAGCGGGATGCTGATGGTGTCGGGATTGCCGATGTCGCTCAGCACACCGGGGTCATCACCCTCCGGGAGGTGGGCGTCGTGTGTGTTCGTGGTCAAGGTGCAATCTCCAAACAGTCGCCCTTGTGCGGGGCAGGGGCGCATGCCCCGCACAAGGTTAGTGCGCTGGGCGGATGACCACCAAAAGATCGCCCGCGTCCACCTGCTGCGTGGGGTTGATTGCGAGGCGGTCGACGACGCCGTCGATGGGCGCGGTGATGGCCGCCTCCATCTTCATCGCCTCGATCGCCGCCACCGGCGCACCCGCGACGACGACGTCGCCGACGGCGGCCTTCAGCGTCACGACCCCGGAGAACGGCGCCGCGACCTGACCCGGCTGGCTGCCGTCGGCTTTCTCGGCCTGGCGCGTGTCGACCTCCACGCTGCGATCGCGCGCATAGACCGGGCGCAGCTGCCCGTTGAGCGTGGTCATGACGGTGCGCATCCCCTTGGCATCCACGTCGCCGATCGCCTCGAGTCCGACGTACAGGCGCACGCCCTTCTCGATCTCGACCACGTGCTCCTCACCCTGCGTCAGCCCGTACAGGTAGTCGGCGGTATCGAGCACCGAGAGATCACCGAAGACCTCGCGCACCTGCGCAAGGCTGCGCGTCGGTGCCGGGAAGAGGAGCCGGTTGAGCGCGTCGCGTCGGGTTCGCGAATCGGCCTGCAGCGCGGCTTCGTCCTCCGGCGTGATCGGCGCGACCTCGATGCGCACCTCGCGCCCGGCGAGCACCTTGGAGCGGAACGGCTCGGGCCATCCACCGGGCAGTTCGCCGAGTTCGCCCGCCATGAACCCGACCACCGAGTCCGGCACGTCGTATCGCTCCGGGTGCTGCTCGAAGTCGCGCGGGTCGGCGCGCACCGCGGCGAGGTAGAGGGCGAGGTCGCCGACCACCTTCGAGGAGGGCGTCACCTTCGGGATGCGACCGAGGATGCGGTTGGCCGCCGCGTACATGTCTTCGATCAGCTCGAAGTCATCGGCGAGGCCAAGCGCGATCGCCTGCTGACGCAGGTTCGAGAGCTGTCCCCCGGGGATCTCGTGCTGATACACACGTCCGGTCGGTCCCGGCAGCCCGGATTCGAAGGGGCGGTACAGCATCCGCACCGCCTCCCAATACGATTCCAGCTCCGACACCTCGGCGAGGTCGATGCCGGTATCGCGCTCCGTGTGCGCGAGCGCGGCGACCAGCGACGAGAACGAGGGCTGGCTGGTCGTGCCCGCCATCGGCGCAGAAGCGACATCAACGGCATCCGCCCCGGCGTTCGCGGCGGCCAGCAGGGTCGCCAGCTGCCCACCGGGGGTGTCGTGCGTGTGCACGTGCACCGGCAGGTCGAAGCGCTCGCGCAGCGCGGTGACGAGCGTGGATGCGGCAGCCAGGCGCAGCAGTCCCGCCATGTCTTTGATCGCCAGGACGTGCGCGCCGGCGTCGACGATCTGTTCGGCGAGCCGCAGGTAGTAGTCGAGCGTGTACAGGGTCTCGCCGGGGTTGTGCAGATCCCCCGTGTAGCACAGGGCGACCTCGGCGAGGGTGGTGCCGGTGGCGCGGACGGCGTCGATCGCGGGACGCATCTGCGAGACATCGTTGAGCGCATCGAAGATCCGGAAGATGTCGACGCCCGTCGCTGCGGCCTCGTGCACGAACGCGTCGGTGACCTCGGTCGGATACGGGGTGTATCCCACCGTGTTCCGGCCGCGCAGCA
>JAGQTK010000241.1 GCA_020439065.1 Microthrixaceae bacterium | reverse complement strand
GGGTACGAACCTCAAGGCGTGGCTGTACCGCATCCTGACCAACACCTACATCAACATCTATCGCAAGAAGCAGCGTGAGCCGTTCCAGGGCACCATCGATGAACTCGAGGACTGGCAGCTCGGCGGCGCCGAATCCACAACCGCAAGCAGCAGCCGTTCTGCCGAGGCCGAGGCGATCGACCGGATGCCGGATTCGACGGTCAAGGACGCGCTGCAATCGATTCCCGAAGACTTCCGCCTGGCCGTGTACCTGGCGGACGTCGAAGGCTTCTCCTACCAGGAGATCGCCGACATCATGAAGACCCCCATTGGCACAGTGATGAGCCGTCTGCACCGTGGCAGACGTCTGCTGCGCGAGCTGTTGTCTGACTATGCGGTCGAGCGAGGCATCGACCCCACGCCGTCAAGGAGCAAGAAATGACCGATTGTGGCTGCGAGAAGGCACGAAAAGACCTGGAGGAGTACCTCCGCAACGAGGTCTGCAAGACCGAGCACTCCGAGATCCGTGCACACATCGAGCACTGCCCCGAGTGCGCCGGCGAGGCGCTGGTTGCACGCACGCTGACGGAGGTCGTTGCGCGGGCCTGCAAGGAGACGGCGCCCGAAGAGCTCCGGCTGCAGGTGCTCACCCGCCTGCGAGAGGCGCACGCCGGGCACCATTGAGTTCGCGGCGCACCGTGCCGTGCGCGTCTTTCGGCCACTGACGCCCCGGTGCGCCGCGATGCGCGAGCGGGTGCTGTCGCACCGGGCGAGCGATCGATATCGTATGCAACATGACCGCACACGAGTGGCAATCGCTCCCACTTGACGCACCCTCGCGTGAGGCGATCGCCCGGCACGGGCTGGAATATCGCCTCGTCGACACCGCGGATGCCGCGGCGTTCGGTGACTGGCTCCAGGCGAGCACCCGCGGGTTTCTCGACCCGGACCCGAGCCCCGAGGAGCTCGCGATCGGCCGCGATGCGTTCGCTTGCCGGCGCACGACCGGCGTGTACGACCCCTCGACACCGATGCCGACGTGGCCGGTGGCGACCGTGAACTCGTGGATCGCCGAGCTGACGATGCCGGGTGGCCGCGGCATCCCGATGTGGGCCATCAGCGAGGTGACGGTCGCCCCGACACACCGCCGACGCGGCATCGCGCGGGCGCTGCTGCAGGGTGAGCTGCGCACCGCCGCGGATGCCGGTGTGCCGATCGCCGGCCTGACCGTCTCGGAGGCCACGATCTACGGGCGCTTCGGATTCGCGCCGGCGGCCTTCGCGAGCGATTGGGTGATCGAGACCGCCCGCGCGCGATGGACCGGGCCCCGCCCGGAGGGCCGCGTTGACTTCATCGATCGGGAGCGGGCGACCGCAGAGCTGTTCAGCCTGCACGAGCGGGTGCGGCGCACGCATCCCGGCGAGATCAACGCCTGGCCCGGGCACTGGCGCCGCCTTGCGGGCACCGCAGGCGAGCAGGAGCGCGCCCGGAAGCTTCGGGCAATCCGGTACGCGGATGCCGGCGGGCGCACGCGGGGCATCGCCCTCTACCGGCTCGCCGAGAGCGGGGCCGATTTCACCAAGCACGAGCTGACCCTCTCGTACCTGCTCACCGAGACGGCCGACGCGTATGCGGCACTGTGGTGCTTTCTGCTCGAGCTCGACCTCGTCAGCACCGTGCGCGCACCCCTGCGCTCGGTGGACGAGCCACTTCGCTGGATGATTGCAGACCAGCGGGCGGCCAGCGTCACGTACACCGAGCATCAGTGGCTGCGCGTGCTCGATGTGCCGCGCGTGCTGCAGGCGCGGCGCTACGGCGCAGCGGGGGCGTGCGTGCTGCACGTGGACGACCCGCTGGGCTTCGCCGAGGGCACCTGGATGCTGCGCGTCGATGCCGACGGACGCGTGAGCGTCGATGCGCGCGAGGTCGTCGGGGCGGAGACGGGTGCCGAGGAACACGCGGACGCAGAGGCACACGCGGAGACAGAACACGCTGGTGCCGAGGAACGCGCGGATGCCGAGCGCGGCGCCGGTGACGGCGGCGAAGCCACGGCGGAAGCCTCCGGCCGGGCCGCGGATGTTGCCGGGCCCGAGGTGCGGCTGTCTGCGGAGAGCCTGAGCGCCATGCTGCTCGGCGGCGTGCGGGCCAGCACGCTGTGGGCGGCGGGACGCGTGCACGGTGAGCCGGAGGCGATCGCGATGCTCGACCGGCTGTTCGCACCGATCGAGACCCCCTGGCTGGGGCTCTGGTACTGACGCCGCGCGGTGGTGCGGCGCGTGCGCCCAGAAGCGAAGAGGCGGCCGCTCATGACTGAGCGACCGCCTCTTCGCGCGGGTGCGACGGCGCCCCTGCACTAGCGGGCGAGCGCCGCCTGCATCAATGCGGCCTGCTCGATCGCGTGGATCTTCGACGAACCGGTCGCCGGCGACGCGGCGGCCGGCCGCGAGATGACCCGCACGTCACGGCCGAGCTGGGGCACGACCTCGAGGGCGATGAAGGGCCAGGCCCCCTGGTTCTCGGGCTCGTCCTGCACCCAGACCAGTTCGGCGTTCGGGTACCGGGCGATCACGGCCGCCAGTTCCTCGACCGGGGCCGGGTAGAACTGCTCGAGCCGCACGAGCGCGATCTCGGGGTTCGGGTTCTTCACCAGATCCGCCTTGA
>JAGQTK010000240.1 GCA_020439065.1 Microthrixaceae bacterium | reverse complement strand
CCGTGCGATCCAGACCGCGAACCTCGCGCTCGACGCGGCCGATCTGCTGTGGCTGCCGGTCAAGCGCTCCTGGCGCCTGAACGAGCGCCACTACGGCGCCCTGCAGGGCCTCGACAAGGCAGAGACGCTCGCTGAGTACGGCGCCGAGCAGTTCCAGCTCTGGCGCCGTTCGTTCGACGTGCCGCCGCCGCCGATCGACCCGACGAACGAGTACAGCCAGAGCGATGACCCGCGGTACGCGAACATCGATGGCGAGATTCCGCTGACCGAGTCGCTCTCGCTCGTCATCGAGCGGCTCCTGCCGTACTGGGAGGGCGAGATCAAGCCCGACCTCGCCGCCGGCAAGACCGTCCTCGTGACCGCGCACGGCAACTCGCTGCGTGGCCTCGTCAAGCACCTCGAGGGCATCAGCGACGAAGACATCGCTGCGCTGAACATCCCCACCGGCATCCCGCTCGTGTATCGCCTCGACGCCGACTTCGCGCCCATCGGTGCGGGGGAGTACCTCGACCCGGAGGCCGCCGCAGCCGGCGCCGCCGCGGTCGCGGCCCAGGGCAGCAAGTAGCCGCACGCCGCGACGCGGCACACGGCGAATGCGGGAGGGACGGGTGCGAAGCCCGTCCCTCCCGCATGCGTGTCGCGCCCCGTTAGAGCTCGACGGGTTCGTCGTCCGGTGCCCAATCGCCGGTTGCGAGGTAGATGATCTTCTTCGCAACCGAGACGGCGTGGTCGGCGAAGCGCTCGTGGTAGCGGCTGGCGAGCGTGGCGTCGACGGTCGCGGTGGCCTCGCCCTTCCAGCTCTCGCCGAGCACCTTCTCGAACACGCTGACGTGCAGTTCGTCGACGGCGTCGTCGTCGTTGCGGATCTCCTCGGCCAGTGAGACGTCCTGGGTGCGCAGCAGCTCGGCGAGCTTGCGCGCGATCTCGACGTCGAGGGCGGCCATCCGCGCGAAGGTCGACTTGAGCCCCTTGGGCACGGCGCGCTCGGGGAAGCGGTAGCGGGCCAGCTGCGCGATGTGCTCGGCCATGTCGCCCATGCGCTCGAGGGAGGCGCTCATGCGCAGCGCGCTGACGACGATGCGCAGGTCGCGGGCGACCGGCTGCTGGCGGGCGAGGATCTCGATGGCCAGCTCGTCGAGGGCAACCGCGCGCTCGTCGATGTGGACGTCATCGGCGATGACCTCCTCGGCGAGCGCGACGTCGCTGTTGGCGAAGGCGCGCGTGGCCTTGTCGATCGCGATGGTGACGAGGTCGGCGATCTCGGCGAGACCGACCTGGACGTCGTGCAGTGATTGATGGAACACCTGACGCATGTTCTTTTCCCTTTCCTGGGAGGCAGCGTGAGCGCTGCGGGGTGGGATCGCACCCCGCGCTCGTGCGGAACGCAGCCAGCGGTGACCAGTGTTCCGGTGGCCATTGTCGTGGCCGAAGGTGAACGATCGGTGCCGCAGGCGTGAACACCTCGTGAGCGATTCTAGCGAGGGCGCGGTTTTGCCCCGTTCTGGGCGCGCGGGCGTGCCGCGGCGTCCTACGCTGGAGGCATGAATTCAGTGCAGCTCGTGCTGTTGGCGCTGCTGTTCGGCGCAGCCGCGGGCATTGGCGTCTTCGCGCTGATCAGCTACGCGATCCGGGCTGGACGACGCGCGCGGGCGGCGGCCGCGGCGACGGTTCCCGATGGCGTGACCGCGGTGCTCGCGGCGATGGATGACGCGGCCCTCGTGGTCGACACCTCGCTCACGATCGTGGCCATCGCGCCCGGCGCCGCCGTGTTCGGGATGGCGGTCGGCGAGGTGCTCGTCGACGAGGAACTGCGCGCGATCGTGCGCCGGGCACACCGGGCGAGCGCGCCCGAGCGCACCCAGGTGAGCCTGCGCCGGCCCGGCGTGAGCGCCGAGACGCACGTGGCGATGGCCCGGGCATCCATGCTGAGCCCGCGGTATTGCCTCCTGATCCTGCACGACATCACCGAGCAGCTTCGCGTCGAGCAGATGCGCCGCGACTTCGTCGCCAACACGAGCCACGAGCTGAAGACACCCGTGGGCGCCGTCACCCTGCTCGCCGAGGCCATCGATGTCGCCGCCGACGACCCGGAGCAGGTGCGCTCGTTCACCACCCGCCTCACGTTCGAGGCCGAGCGGCTCACCCGCCTCACCTCGCGCATCCTCGAGCTCTCGCGCGTGCAGGCCGCGCACGAGCTGGTGGCCGAGGTCATCGTCCCGATCGACGAGGTCGTCGCGGCGGCGCTCGAGCAGCATGCGGTCGAGGCCCAGGCCAAGGGCGTCGAGCTCGTTCGGGGCGGCCAGCGCGGCACCCGGGTCCAGGGCGATGCGCAGACCCTCACCGAGGCGATCAGCAACCTGGTTGCGAACGCCATCGCCTACTCGCCGCGAGGCTCACACGTCGGGGTCGGGGTGCGTGCGGTCGACGGTGTCGTCGAGATCGCCGTCACCGACCAGGGCATCGGCATCTCGGAGGCCGACCGCGAGCGGGTGTTCGAGCGCTTCTACCGGGTGCTCGGAAGCGGCGAGGACGGATCCGGCCTGGGCCTGCCGATCGTCCGCGAGATCGCCGAACTGCATCGCGCCCGCGCCACGCTGAATCCGAATCCGTCGGGTCGCGGCACGATCGCCCAGGTGGTGTTCCCGCGCAGCC
>JAGQTK010000023.1 GCA_020439065.1 Microthrixaceae bacterium | reverse complement strand
GACCGCGGCGCCGCAGATGATCGCTGCCCCGCACGAGACCAGGACACCGACCTTGCCGCGGCCGGCCAGGTGCGGGTTGGAGGAGTTCGCGCCGAACCCCCACACGATCGCTGAGATGATCAGGGCGAGGACGGAGAGGATCAGGCCGACGGTCATGACCGCGCCGACGATGATGCGCAACTGCTCGATACCGGGAAGCCCGGTACCGTTCGGATCGATATCAATCACAGGGATGCTCCTTCTGCTCACAAGCGCCGGGGAATGGCGGACTTGTCAGCCAGGTGCACCCGCGCGCCCATGGCACATCTGGGAGCTCATCTAAAATGAGGAGATGACCGGAAGCACCGAGACGATGCCGCCTTTGGTGATGTACGTCGTCCACGCGAAGGGCGCGAACCGGATCAGCTATCTGAGCGTCGAGAAGATCAGCGAAGCGTTCGACAAAGATTCCACTCCGACCGTCGGTTCCCTCTGCGCCATCGTCCGCGAAGGAGATGAAGAACTCGGCACCGGGAACTATCTGATCGGTTTGGCAGTCACGCGCGGCGTCGCCGGCATCGCGAGCGGAACGCTACGCGCGACCTTGTCGCCGATCCTTCGTCTGCTCGCACCTCTCGAGCTTGGAGAGCTGAGAGAACAGGCGGTCTCGATGTCGCCAATACCGCAGCACTTCTACGCACATCGACTCGACAGTCCTACAGCCAGAGCCCTCCTCGACTATCTCAGACAGACCGACCCGACGGTCGGGCCGTGGCTGGACTCAGTGTTCAGATCGCCGCGCACGTTCGATGATGAAGTGCAGCAGTCGAGGATCGAAGCACGTGATGCGGTCCTGCTGGCTTCGCAGATTGCGGATGTTCCGTTGCCCGCGGATGCTTTCAGCGAGCCGCCCAGTGCCTCGGAAAACGAGACACTTCTCGATACCGTGCTGAACGCTGGCTACGAGCGAGATATGGAAGAGGAACTACTGCCGCTCGATCTTCAACGTTTCGATGGCAAGCTCATCGCCGATCAGCGGGCGGCTAGCCTCGCCGTGTTCGAGGACCACAACGGCCAACGGAAGCTCCTCGTCATGTCCGTAAACAAGAAACCCATAGAGGAAGAGCTCGGCGTCGACCTCCTCTATTGGGACCAGGTTCACGACGCTTTCACCTTCGTTCAATACAAGAGACTGGAACGAGCTGACAGCGGCGACGAGAACGGCAGCTACGAATGGGTTTATCGACGTAAGAACGAGATCGAGAAACAACTCAACCTCATGCCCAAAGGTCGCGAAGTCCCGAAGAAAGCCGCCGATTGGCGAGCTTTTGATACCCCATTCTGGTTCAAGTTCGTGCGCGGAGACGCCGGTCGAAAACTCGACGGGAAGACACTCAAAGGCATGTACGTCTCGGCCGACTGGATGCGGCTCGCCATGACAGATTCGACGTTCAAAGTCGGGCCGCGAGGTGGCTTCCGAGTCACCTACAAGAACACCAAGTACCTTCTGCGGGGTGTCTTTGCCCAGCTCATCTCACGCGGATTCATCGGAACAGCAAGTACCCGCTCTCAGGCGTTCAGGAAAGCGATGGACAACCTAGGCGCCGACCGTGAACTCATCATCGCGATCAAGACGGAGTGGCAGGAAGACACTGAACGCGAGCCAGCACCGGTATCTTCCGATGCGCCCTCGCCCGCCCTGCCGTTCTAGGAAGACTGCAATCTCGCGACCTCCCGCGGACAGTACGTCTACAAGCGTTCACCGACTCCGAGAAGGAAGTTGACCCAGGCGACGCCCGCTCCGGCGAGGGCGGCGGTGCCGAGCGCAACCCAGGCGCCGAGCCGCGCTTTGGTGGCGGTGTGCGGGTTGCCGGTCGAGGATGAGATCGCCCAGACGATCGCGGAGACGATCAGCATCAGCACGGCGATGATGAGCACGAACATCAGCAGCGCACCGATCACCGCACGGAGGTCGCTTGCGGCGCCGACGCCGCCGAAGTCGGGGAACACGTCCATCAGCGCCCGCCCCCGCCCAGGGTGCAGGACGCGCGGGAAGCGTTGCCGCCGGTGATGCCTTCGGCGCCCTGGTCGGTGAGCCACTGGTCGGAGTCGATCGCGGGCTGACCTTGACCGCCGGGCCGGATTTCGAGGTGGAGGTGGGGTCCGGTGGATTTCCCGGAGGAGCCGACATCACCGATGTGCTGCCCGGCAGTGACGGTCATGCCTTCGGTGACGTGGATACCGTACTCCCACATATGCGCGTAGTACGATGCGACACGCTCCCCGCCGACGGTGTGCTCCACGATGATGAGCCCGCCCCAGTTGCCGGTGTATCCGGCGTGGGTGACGATCCCATCGGCGACGGCGTAGATCGGGGTGCCGTCGGCGGCGGCGAAGTCGCTGCCGGAGTGGAAGGCGGACTCGAACGTGATGGGGTCGGTGCGCCACCCGAACGGGCTGGTCCGCACCCAGGAGCCCTCCGGCAACGGGAACACGACTCTGGTGGTCTCCGGCACCACCACCTCACCGCTTCCGCCGCCGCCTGATGGTGCGGGGCGGGTGAGGGCGGTGAGGATCGCTTCGGCGACCGGCTGATAGTTCTGATACCGGTCCGGGTACGCCGACACCTCGACGGCTTGGGCGGCTTCGCCTGGGTCGAGTTGCTGCCACCCCGGAATATCCAACAGCCCTCTCGGTGAGGGGTAGTTGGGGCCGGTGGGTCCGCCGTAGAACGCGCGGGCTTGGTAGTTCGGGTCCATGAGCTCGGCGACGGTGCCCCATCCGGCTTGCGGGCGCATCTGAAACAGACCGAGAGAGTCATGATCGGAGGCATCCCCATCGTTGGGATAGGTGCCGGATTCGGGGTAGGTACCGGTGTTCGCGAGCATCCGCAGGTGCGACTCCGTGAGCGCCGCCATCAACGCAATCACCACCCCCGGACGCTCAACCCCATCGACTTGTCCGCCGACGGTGATGATCGTGGCGGCGTGGGTGAGCTGCTGACGATTCAACGTCACCGTCTCACCGTTGCGCGTGGTGGCGGTCAGTGAGTCCGGGATCGGCCCCACGATCAACACCCCCGGCGCGCACGCGGCGACAGCGGGGTTGGCGAGGACGGCGACGGAGAGGAGCACGGACGCGGGACCGAAGCAGACGGCTGCGACGGTGAGGGCGGCGAGGAGCTTCTTGAGCATGACCGGTCACCGCAGCGGGTTGTCGAGCTGCGACAACCGCAACAACAGACAGTCATCGGTTATCGGATTGGCCGGCGGCGGTGCTGAGGTCCGTTCGGGGGTGCAGACGAGGAACACGGTGAACGCGACCGGGTGCGTCGTCGTAACCGGGTCGGCGCCCCAGTAGCCAGTGCGGTGACGGGTGCCGCTGATCGTGTACGCGACCGTGCCGTCGGGAATCTGGCCCGGCGCCGCCTGGGCGACGGCGTGTTCCCACACGGCAGGGATTTCGATCGTGTCGATGGTGAGCCATTGCCGGGTTTGGTGGGTGCGGAGCTGCGCCCACCACTCCGGGGTCGGCAGGTACGCGCGGACATCGGATGCTGCGGCGTCGGCCTCGGTGTCGGCGGTGACATCGGCGAGCATCTGCGCGTAATCGGCAGGCCCATACCCGCTGGTCGTATCCCAGGTGAACAGTGCTTCCGCGACCGCCACTGCGAAGTCCTCCGGTCCGCCGAGCGCGACCAGAGGCTCCGGTTCTGCCGGGACGAGTGCCGGGCTCGTGGCCGTCGGGCCATCGGTAGAAGTGGGTTCAGTTGGTTCGGCGGTATGGGGTCCGCGGATGAGTCCGTAGACGCCGACGCCGATGAGGAGGAGCAGGATCAGGCCGCCGACGATGGCGGCGATGAGCACGGTGCGGCGGCGGTGAGCGGTGGGGTCCATCCTGGTGTCCTTCCCGACGAGATTCGGATCACCAGACAGGTGCACCAAAGCACTCAGAAACAGGGAGACGGCGGAGGGTTCAGGCGGTTTCGCGGCGCACGTTTCGTGCAGTACGGGCGGTATCCAGGAACGCGACGGTCGCGGTGACGGCGTTCTCGAACATCGCCCACTGCTCACCCGACAAGGCCGGGCCGATGGCGTCGGGGTCGTAGCGTTCGGTCCAGGTGGAGAGCTCATCCCAGAGGTAGACGAACGACCGCACCGGCAGGAACTCCCGCGGCTGCTCTTCGACAGCCCGGAGCCGTGCTGATGCGAGCTGTGCGGGGCGCTTCTTCGTCGCGGTCTTCGCACGCTCGACGGCGAGTTCTGCCAACCGTTCCAGGTCCGCCGGCCGTGCGGTGTCTTCAAGTTCCCGGAGGCGGACCGCGCCCGCGGCGGCGGTGTCGCGGATGCCTGCCGGTTGTGCAGGGTCGCGCGCGAGGGTGTCCAGTTCGGCGAGGGCTTGCGCAGCGCGGATGCGATGCCCGGCTCCGGTGATCGACCCGCCCGCGTCGATCCGGTCAAGCTCCTCCCGTGCCCGCTGCCGCACGTTGTCGGGCTGCGCGGGGTCGGCGGCATGTCGTTGGAGGTCGATGATGCGCTCCATCGACGTATAGGCGTTGCGGCCCGTGACCATGAGCGCGGCCTGCTCGCGGGTCTTCCCGATAGTCCCGGCCGACGGTGGGGCCACCGTGGCCCCACCGTGTGACCTGGGCTTTTCTTGTTTCGAGGTGAACCGTGACGCTTCCTGCCGACCGGTCGCATCTTCGAGCATGGGATTTCAGTTCGGCGTAGAGGGTGGCTTCCTCGGTGCGGGTGAGGGGCTTGTGAAGAAGGTTGTCGTCTTGTTCGGCGAGGAGCTGCCCGAGGGTGGTGGAGATACCGGAGCGCACCCACACGTTCACCGTCTTCCACCCGAGCCGGCGGATCGCGGCCAAGCGTCGCGCACCGCAGATCAGCATCCCGTCCGAGGTGACCGTGATCGGCTGCAACAACCCGTCCCGCGCGATCGACTCGACCAGCGCGTCGAGGTCGCCGTAGTCTTCACGATGGCGGCGGCCGGCCCAGAGCGAATCCACGGCCCGCTCCAGCTCGATATGGCCCTGCTCGCTCATGACCGGCCCCGCATCACGCCGGGGGCGGCGATCTTGATCGCCACTTTCAGGTCGGCATCGTTCAACAGGTGCCGGAGGGAGTCGCCGATCAGCAGCCGCAGCAACACCCCACGGCCCGCGTTCGTACCGGCCAGGTGTAGGTCGGGGGTGCCGAGGATGATCCGCAGCAGCCGATACCACGACGGTGCGGGCAGATCGAGCAGGGCGCGGGCGTGCCGGTCTCGCCGTAGCGCCTCGTATGCTCCCGCACGCGAGGCGGATTCCGCGAGGCGGGCGCAGATGCACTCGACCGCCGCTCGCGCGACCTCTGGCTCCCACCCGTACCAGCACAGCAACGCGATCGTGTCCTCGACCGCCGACTCCACCCCCGTCGACCCCGACACCTCCCCGCGGTCGTCATCGCCGTCGCCGTCATCGTTTGCGAAGGGCTCGGCGCGGAACGCGGGGTGATAGTCGGTGAGGGGGTTCTCGCGGTCGGAGAAGCGTTCGGCGTCATGGAAACTCGAGTACCTGGGCCTGCGGGCCTGATGCACGGAGCACAGCAGTCCGTTGGCGCGGTTCTCCGCGATGCAGGTGATCTGCACGGCACGGGTGATGACCGCCCACGGATCATCCGCCCGCCGCACTGATGGCGCACGCATCGCCTCGAACGCGGCAGCCGCCGCCTCCCACGGGTCCAGGCCGTGCTTGCGGGCGAGCGCGGCGTACTTGTCGGCCGAGTGCTGCATGAGTTCAGCGGCGACCGGGTCATTCCGCCAGGCGTCGGGCCCCTCAGCGTTGAGGCGGGTGAGGAGTTCGCGGAGTCCTTCTGAGTTCTCGAACCCACGCCCGCGACTGTCGCGGCGTGGGGTGTGGGGTTGTGGCATGGTGGCACCTCCTGACAAGCAGGTGCGCACCGGCTCCCCACCAACCCCGTCGCGCCACCGTCTTCTGCGCATGGCGACTCACCCCAGCCCGATTCCAGATGGCCGCACCCACGACGACGAGCGCGGCCGATCCTGCGGCTCGAACACATCGAACGACTCGAACACCGACGACCCCGCAGGTGCCGCTCGGCGATCCCGGATGTCACGGGCATGATTCCGAGTCGCCCGGTAGGTCTGGCCCGGCGCGAGGCGGGCACGGTGCGCGAGCTCGGTCTGAAAGTTGATGCCGCGGCCAGCGATCCTGGCGGTGCTCGACGCGATCAGATCGGTCGGACGTACCCACGCGATCCCGCGCCCCACCCGCGAACCAGGGTCAGTAGCAGTTCCTGTGAGGGAGGGGTCGCGGTGCACCGCGAACGCCGACCGCTCCGCCTCTGCACCCTCGGTCGCCTCGGGCCGCACATCCGGCAGCTCGGTGCGGTTCGTCTCTGCGTGATCGTTCACGAGGTCTCCTCCTTCGTTCCACTGATCGCTGGGGTGAACCAGCGGCCGACCGTCGAGGGATGCACGCCCAGGTGCCGGGCGATCTGCTTGTTCGACCACCCCTCCACCTCCCGCAACTGCGCCGCCTCCACCCGCCGCTCACTCACCGACACCACCGGCAACTCCACTGCCTGCGCCGGCTCAACTTCCGGCAGTACGACCGGCCCTGAGGAAGTGGCGGCTTCGACCGAAGCATCCTCGATCGCGTTCGCGGCGCGCGCGGTGGTGGGGCGGGTGAGGATGACGGTGAGGTGCGTGATCGACAACAGCACCAGCGGCGGGATCGCAGCGACCGACGCTGCAAGAACCGCCGGTACGTCGGTGTCGGCGGCGATGATCGCGTGGATCGCGTTCGCCGTGACGGACACGACGGCGCCGGCGGCGAGGAGCGTCCAGGGGTACCAGGTCGGGCGGGACTGGTTGGCGAGGGCGACGACTGCGACGGTCGCGACGACGATGATGCCGTCCACGATCAACGGCCACGCCCACGCCTGACCGCCATCAATCCCAGACCGGCGGGCCAGATCGGCAAGCGCGGTGAAGGACAGCCAGAACGCGCCGGCCGCGATGAACACGGTGCCCGTGATTGCCGTCACCACTGCCAAGCGGCGACCCCGCGGCAAGACAGTCTCGATGGTGCTCATGAGATCACCCGCCCCGGTGATCCGCGCACCACACGCCGCTCATCCGCCACGGGCTCCACGGACGTGCGAGGCGCGGAGTGGGTGGTGCGGTAGGCGGAGCGAATCGTCGCCATGATCTCCCGCGACCCGAGCCCCGCGTGCTCGGCCGCAGGACCGAGAGCGTCGACGGTCGCATCGGGCGAGGTGCCGGCCTCGGCTAGACGGCACGCGGCCCAGAACAGGCCCCGATTCCGGTCACCCTCACCACGCCCGGCCACCCAGCCCGCGAGCACCTTCGCATCCGAGCCCCGCCGCTCAAACCGAGAAGCACTCGCACGGGCACGGTCGAGGGGTATCGGGGTGCGCGGGTCCAGGAAATCGCGCAGCCGCGCCGCATCGACTGGAGCCGGCGGCTCGTTTGCGGTGATGATCAGCCGGTACGGTGCCCGCACCCCGCCAGGGCGCAGCACCGTCGAAGGCGGGGCGATGATATAGCCGCCATCACCCCGGAAATCGACATGCGCCCGCGCAGCCTGCCACGACGACTGCACACGGCCAGGGTCTGCCGGATAGTAGGCGTGCAGACCCCCGGATGGGGTGCGCACCAACGCCGCCCACCCCGCCGCATGACCTTGACGGTGCGCTTCTCGGAAGGCAGGGAATCCAGTGCCATTCGCGTGCACGTCAACATCGACGACCTCAACCCCCGAGACGGCACCGGTGGGGATGCCGATGTTCGCGAACGGCCACCTCGACCACCATCCCGCTACCTGTACGGGATCGGCAGTCGCGTCATGAAACCCACGGGGCACCAAAGGGCGTTTCTCACCCGGCACACACGGGAACACCGGAACACCGGCCGCAGCGAACCGCGCCGCCGCCTCCGGGAGCGGCATCCCGCCGACTTCGGTGAACAGATCGACGGCACCCATCACAGACTCCTCACCGCCGCCGTCGTGCGGCGTGGCCCCTCCGCCAAGGGATCAGCAGTCGGCTCGGGGCGTGTCTTCGCTGGGGTGTCGCGGGTCAGACCGGGAGGGTCACCGTTGCCGATCTGCGCCGTGGGGAGCTGATCGAGAATCGTGGCTGAGGTCTTGCGGACTCGTTCACCGGTGGCTTGGACGACTTCAACCGGGGACTTCTCCGGCACCGTCGCCGCCCACCCCGACACATACGGGACCGTGTAGTCGCTGGTGTCCATGCCGTGCGCGGCGGCGACTACCAACGCCACCGAATCCGCCTCCACCTCACCGATCCCGCGATGCCCCGTGGCATCGGGGTTGTCTGCTCCGTGCATGAGAACGTGGGCGAGCTCGTGCACGAGGGTCTTCACCTGCGCCGCCTCGGGCATGTTCTCCCGCACCGCCACCGTCCGCGCCTCGAAATCAGTGAGACCGTTCGCGCCGTGGATCATGCCCTCATGCGGCACCCGCACCACCGTGAACCCCTCCGCCTCCACAAGCCGCGCGACGCCATCCCAGAGCCCATCGGGTGCTTCGCCTTCCAGCAGCCGCGGGGCGGGAGGCGCGGGGATCGGGTCGCCGGCGGTTTGGGAGACATCCCAGACGTAGGCGGGACGAACACCAACCATGCGGGAACGCACCGCCTCACCCGGTTTCGGCTTCTCGAACCGGCCGAGCCGGCGCCACGACTCCGCCACCTTCGGCGTGAACGACGCGAAACGGCCCGTCACCGGGGCGAGGATCATGTACCCCGCCTGGCCCTTCTCGACCTGTCGGCCGAGCGCCTGCCACTGCTTGAACCCAGCCACATACGACGGCCCCGGCTCCGGCACCCGGCCCGCCTCGAAAGCCGCCTGATGCTGCACAAAGATCAGCAGCGTGTTGTTGAACGAGCGGGCACGGAACCTGGCCGCGAACTCCAACGCCTGCTTCCAGTCCTCACCCGACACCAACGACTCCACCGCGCCGGTGAGCTGTTCATGCAGTGCGTCGAGCTTCGCATCCCGCGCCGCCCGCGCCTCTTCACTGGTTGCCATCGCCGTCCTCCTTCCGCAGGTACCCGCACACGGCGGGTGACCTCTGCGACCAGAAGGTGCGCGAAGGGACTCAGGAAACGCGATCGAGACGGACGACGGACAAGGAGTGAGCGACCGTCAGGTGCATCACTGAACCCGACGTAGTCAGCCCACCTCTACCCCAGAAGCAGGAACCCCGGTGATCCGAGCACCGGATCATGGTCGATTCACCCGGACGCACGCGCGTTCACTCGGGGTCCGTCGGCAACGGGGTTTTGCGGCTGATCCGGCGATACTCGCTCGGAGCGAGCCCGATACTACGGCGAAACTGACGGGCCGCGAAATCAGGATCACCCCACCCCACCGACGCCGCGATGACCGAAATCGAAGAGTCGGTGACCTTCAGCAGATGCGCCATCCGTTCCGCGCGCAGCATCGTCAGATACGCGATCGGCGACTTCCCGAACGACGCTGTGAACACGCGCCGAAGCTGCGATGGAGACAGATGCACCGCGCCCGCCAAATCGGGCACCGACCAACGGCGATCCAACTCATCGGCAATGAGCTCCGCAACCCTCCGGGTCTCATCACGCAGCGGTCGAAACGCACGGTGTCTGGGCGCGGACGGCACGATCGCGCTCCGCTGAGTTGACGTGACCCGTTGGTCGGTGACGGCAAGATGCGGAACAACGACATCGAGGACAGCGGAGACGAGCGCCTGCGCCCGGTAGAAACGCTCGGCGCGCAGGCCGTCGACGCTCAACGCCGCGAGCTCGTCCAGCCACGGCATCAGCAATCCAGCACGATCCTCACCGATCCGAACGACCTGCGCCGGCTCCGCGTAGTTCGTATCGAGGAAGTCGCTGGCATCGAGCCGATCTTTGAACCGTGCGGCGTACTGCCAGAACACCTGATCGATCACATAGTCGCGGTCGAGATACAGGGTTGTCGTGGTCACCCAGCCCTCGGGTTCAGCGCCGCAGAGAGTGTTCGCCACGAGAACAACAACATCACCCAGATTGACATGAAGGCAGCCGAACTCGCTAAATAGCCGCGCGCCACCCGCTCGAACGACGATGAACTTCACGCAATCGAAGGCAATCGGAGCAACTGCCGTATGGCGACTCTCTGTTCGGGCAATGATCGGTGAGAAGGCATCGGTAGCTGAGTGAGGTAGAGGAGGTGAAAGCTGCACCGGGCCCTCACCGCCCGTCGGCCTTCACAGAGTGTCGCCCGCCTCTCCGAGGTCGCATCGAAGCCCCTCACACGGAACCGTTAGGACATCGCGACTGTGTCGCGCGGGTTCCCACGGATCGCAGCAAGTGCGGGGACAAGGAGTGAGGTCAGGACTGCGATGATTCCGATTCCTGCGAGGAGGAGCATCTGGCGGAAGTCGATGAGCGGTGTCGCGGGGAGTCCGGTCGCGGTGAGCAGTCCCGCGGCTGTGAGGACGCTCGCGTAGGCGACCGCGAGCCCGAGCCCGATGGCGGTGATGCTGTAACTGACTGCTTCGGCGAGTGCGATGCTGACGATGGTTCGGGGTGGTGCGCCGGCGGTGCGGATGAGCGCGTATTGGCGGGTTCGTGCTCGGGTGGTGAGCAGGATGCTTGCGACGCTCCCGGTGACCGCGATGACTGCGGCGGGCGTGAGCATGACGTAGGTGTCGATGGTGTTCAGCTCTCCAGCGAATCCGGCCGCGTGGAGGGCGTTCTGCCAGGTGGCGATGATGCCGAAGAGAATGCCGTACAGGGCGATGCCGATGCTGATGGGCATCACCGCGGTCGAGGCTTGCCGGGGGTGCTCGATCGCGGAGTGACGGGCGATGAACCACGACGGCGCGAAACGCGGGGGAACGATCGCCGTCCACAGGCGGATCAGCGCGGGCACGAGGACGGGTGCGAGGGCGCCGATGGTCGCGATCATCATGACGCCGAGGGTGAGCGCCAGCGTCGCGGCGGCGGACTCGACACCGGAATCCGCACCGAGCGTCTGCGTGGCGAAGACCGTGACGATCACTTGCTGGATGAGCACGAAGACGAGGATGCCGGCGACGATCTATCGTGAGACGGGCATCGTCTTGGATGCTTCGACCGAATCCCGGACGGCGTGCACGGCGGGAATCCGTGCGGCACGACGTGCGGGCGCGAAGCTCGCCAGGTAACAGACCAGTGTTGACCCGGCGAGCGCGACCAGCGCGGGAGCAAGGCTTCCGTCGGCGGGGATGGTGTAGTCGCCTCGAGTCACCATCCGTACGAGCAGGTCGACGGCTGCTTGACGCAGTGGCAGGGCGATGGCGATTCCGAGGACCGTGCCGATCGTGTTCACGATCAGCACCTGGACGGTGACCACGGCGCGCACCTGTCGGGGCGTGGCGCCGGCGAGTCGCCATCGGGCGATTCTGGTGGCGAAGGCCGCGATGGTCGCAGCGCTGGTCGATCCGAGCACCGCGATCGCGGGGATGGCGGTGGAGACGTAGACGACGTAGCTCCCGGCTCGCGCTTCCTCGACGGTAGAGCCGAAGCTCTCGATGAGCGCCTCCCCGGACGGGGTGCCGAGCGTCCACCAGTACACCGCTGCGAGATATACGAAAGCGGAAGCCACGCTCGCGACCAGCAACGGCCCGATCCACAGTCGAACGTCGATGCGGAGCTCGGCGAGAGCGAGGCGGATCACGCGGCGTTCCCTTCCATCGCCGTGAGGATTTGCGCGCTGCTGGCCCCGGTGAGCATGTGGGTGACGATGCCGTCGCGCATCACGAGCACATGATCGGCGAGGGTGGCCGCGTCGAGGTCGTGCGTGACCATGACCACGGTGCGCCCGCTGTTCGCGTGCTCTCGGAGTTTCCCGAGCACCAGGCGTGAGGCGGCACTGTCGAGGGCGCCGGTGGGTTCGTCGGCGAACACCAGCTCGGGCGCGTTCGCCATTACTCCGGCGAGCGCGACGCGTTGCTGTTCACCGTTGGAGAGCCGGTTCACCCCGGTCCGCGTGCGATCTGCGAGCCCGAGCCCGGTGAGTACCGCGTCAGCGTGATCCAGGTCGACGCGGTGCCCGGCGAGCCGCTTGGGGAGCACGACGTTCTCCCGCGCGTTCAGAGCCGAGACGAGGTTGTAGGACTGGAACACGAATCCCACCCGGTCGCGGTAGAGCCGCGCAAGCGCCCCCGGTCGCAGTGTGCTGAGGTCGTTGCCGAGCAATTGCACGTTCCCCGCTGTCACTGGGTCCAGGCCCGCGAGACAGAACAGCAACGTCGACTTGCCGCACCCGGAGGGTCCGACGATCGACACCATGCTTCCGGTCGGCACCGTGAACGACACCCCACGGAGCACGTCTACTTGCGGCAGTCCTCGTCTACCGCCGAATGACTTCTCCACTGCATGTGCGACGACTGCCGCTTGACCCTGAAACTCGTGCATACGTCCAGGCTCCCGCCCCACCGACCACGCGACGAGGATGGTTCCCCTCGCCGTGTGAGGGAAACCCATCACGTTGTTCTCGGGGAACCCCCGAAGTCCATGAGCGGATCGAACGAGACAATAGAAGGATGAGACCCGCATCACCATCTCGCCTACTCCGGGCAAACCCGTTGCGCGTTCTCACGAGCCCTGCCCCCTGGTCGGCGACGGTCTACGGCTTCTCAGGCATGCTGCTGGCGCTGCCGACGATGATCTTCATCGCCCTGTTCCCGCTTCTTCCGGTCTGGGCATGGCTGCTGAGCGCAATCGAGCGCCAGCGAGTCCGCCTGGTCGATCACGAGAGCATTCCCGGCCCTCCCGCAGCTCTCCGAATACCTCCGTGGCAGCACGTCCCCGCACGGCTGGCATCGGCGCTCGGGTGGCGTGAGATCGCAGGAACCCTCCTCCACCTGATCTTCGCCGCACTCACCTTCACCCTATGGACCTTCGGACTCACCCTGGCCCTGACGTTGCTGCTCGCACCGTTCCTGCCTCTGTTCGGCTCGGCATTCACTGTCGGAGATTGGCGCCTCGACCACCCCGCGGCCACGATTCCGATCGCCGTACTCGGCATCATCGTCCTGGCCGTCTTCCTCTACGCGCAGCTTGCGCTCGCCGTACTACAGGCGATGACCGCCAAAGTGCTGATCGGTTCCCGAGTCGAAGAACTCGAACAACAAGTCACCACGCTGGCCGGCGAACGCGTCGCACTGGTCGACGCTTTCGAGGCAGAACGACGGCGCATCGAACGCGACCTCCACGACGGCCCCCAACAACACCTCGCCGGCGCCGCCCTCCACCTCGGGCTCCTCCGCACCCGCATCGAACAGGAACAACCCGACCTGCTCCCAGGACTCGACTCCGCACACGACGAAATCGAACGCGCCCTCGACGCCATCCGCGCTGCCGTATCAGGACTGCGCCCACGCATCCTCATCGAGAAAAGGCTTGCAGCCGCCCTCATCGACCTCGCCGACCGATCCCCGGTACCGGTGAGGGTCGATGTCGATCCCGTGGTCCGGTTCTCTGACGCGGCAGAGGCCAGCGTGTACTCCATCGCCACCGAGTTCGTCGCCAACAGCCTCAAGCACAGCGGCGCCCACCAGATCACGATCACACTCGACACTGCGCCTGGTGGTGTCCGAATCCTGCTGAACGACGACGGGAACGGTGGTGCGGACCCGGCCCGAGGCACCGGGCTGATCGGCATCAGCCACCGCGTCACGCTCCTGCGCGGAACCGCAGAGCTAGACAGCCCTATCGGCGGGCCCACGAACCTATCGATCATGCTCCCCAGCGACATCATCAGAACAGGAGCACACACGTGAGAATCGGTATTGCAGAAGACGTTGCCCTGCTCCGCGAGGGCATCACCTCTCTCCTCGAACAACACGGACACACCGTGCTCTGGTCGGTGAGCGACGCAAACGAACTCCGCGCGCGAATGCACACGCCGGCCGACGACCAGATACCGGAGCTGCTGATCGTTGACGTGCGAATGCCGCCCGACAACACCGACGACGGACTCCGCGCCGCCGTCGACATCCGCACTAACTACCCCGAAGTCGCGATCCTGATCCTCTCCCAGCACCTCGGCAACGAATACGCGAAAGAACTGCTCGCCGGCGCTCCCGAAGCCTCGGGCGGCACCGGATACCTCCTGAAAGAGCGCGTCGGGCGAGTCACAGACTTCCTTACCGCGATCGACACCGTAGGCAAGGGCGGAGTCAGCATCGACCCCAAAGTGGTCGCCGCGCTTCTGGATACTGGCCCAGCCAGAGGGACGCTCACGACCTTCACCGACCGAGAACGCGAAGTGCTGGCGCACATGGCAGAGGGGCACACGAACGAACAGATCACCAGACTGCTCCACCTCAGCGCCCCGACGATCGAACGCTACATCAGCGGAATCTTTGTCAAACTCGACCTCAGCGAACACCCCGGCAACAAACGCGTCCTCGCCGTCCTGGAGTACCTCAAGAACTGAGCACCTGCAGCGCAGCATTCAGGGCGGCGGCCGCTTGCCTGGGGCACACGCCATTGCCTAGAGCTGCGAGCTGCTGATTCGTGGTGAGTCCGTGGCCCGGGTCTGTGGCCCAGCCGACCGGAAGGCCCATGAGCCATTCCACGAACGCAGGCGCGGGCCGCGGCCCGGTCGCTTGACCCAAGAGCGCGGGAGCTGGCGCGGGCCGTCCGGTGATCCGCTCCCAACGGACTATTGCTGGGGCATATCGTCCCCAGCGTCGAAGAGCTGCCCGATCAACGTCCACAAGCTCTCGGGTTCCTCTGTTCGCTCGTAGCCGTTCGGTCCGTGGAGGGCGAGGTCGATGATCTGGTGGCTGAGCGCGATAGTCCCGTGTCGCGCCTTGACCTGCTGCAAGCTCTCCCCGCCTCGTGCCGCGTCGGACGCGAGGGGCGTCCGGAACAGCGCGGTGGGCGAGGATGAACACCCGAAATCGGGGATGAGGTGCACCGATGGCGGAAGCGGGTAGACCGATCCATTGCGCGTCATACCCGAGGTCCACCAAGTCTCCCAGCACGGCGCCCGCTGCCCGAAGAGGTCGAGCTGTGGCTTCTCCCAGATGCCATGAGTCGGGTTCCACACCGCGAGGGGTTGCACCGATGGGGGTTGCATGTCCGGGGTTGCGTTGTTCATTGTCGTCTCCTTCGGGGTTTGCGCGGATCGCGGATGCAGAAAGCAGGCCGCGCACGTTCTCGATCACGACCCACTCGGGTTGCAGTGCGTCGATCGCTGCCGCCATGTGCGCCCAGAGGCCGGAGCGGGTACCAGGTTTCAGGCCGGCCATTTTCCCGACCGTCGAAACGTCTTGGCAGGGGAACCCTCCGCAGAGGATGTCCACCGGCTCCACCTGGTTCCAGTCGATGGTGGTGATGTCGCCGAGGTTTGGGGCGTCGGGCCAGTGGTGGGAGAAGACGCGGGCGACGGGTTCGTTGATCTCGGAGAACCAGATCGTTCGGGCTCCGAAGACTTCCTCGACGGCGAGGTCGAGTCCGCCGTAGCCGGAGAACAACGACCCGACGCGCAGCGGCGCGGCCCGGTCGGTGAGGGTCTGGTAGGCCACGGGCGAACCTCCTGGAACGGTGATCCCCGGAGCCGCGCTGCCACTCCGAGCTGGTCACCAACCAGGTGCACGAACCACCCCACGCGCACCCCGCTCAACAAGCGCCACCCAGGTCACGTCGGCCGGCGTCGACGCCAAGCGCCTTCGGTCTCTGGCGGTTCGCTCGAACGGGTTGTCACGCGTCTTGCAAGCGAGGTTCGCCGCCTCCCGAAAGAGCCCTCAGAAGTCACCGCGCCCGCGGGCTGTGGAGCTCACCTTCGTGGTGAGGAGAGGCGGTGCCTGGTGACGGTTTCGATGCGGGTGATGTCCGCCGGCGACGGCTACAAGTACCTCCTGCGCACCGTCGCCACAGGTGACGGCGACCGGGTGCTCTCCACACCGTTGACGAGGTACTACACGGAGGAAGGAACGCCACCGGGGAGGTGGATGGGATCAGCCGTCACCACGCTCGGCGACGGAGCGATCACCGTTGGTGACGAAGTTTCCGAGCTGCAGCTTCAACGTCTGATCGGGCAGGGCCGCGACCCGGTGACCGATCAGGCGCTCGGTAGCCCGTATCGGAAGTACCCGACCGTGACCGAGCGCATCGAACACCGCACGTCGAGGCTCGACGCCGACCTTCCGGTGACCGAACGTGCCGAGGCAGTCGCCGCAATCGCCGCTGATGAGAACGCACGTGGGGTGCGGAAGGCGGTTGCGGGGTTCGATTTCACGTTCTCGATTCCGAAGTCCGCATCGGTGCTGTGGGCGGTGGCGGACGCGGGCACGCAATCGCTGATTGCGGACGCGCATCACGCGGCGGTTGCGGAGATGGTTGCGTTCATCGAGCGCGAGGTTGCAGCAACCCGAGTCGGCGCGGCAGGAGGCATTGGGGCGGTTGCGCAGGCGGATGTGTCCGGGGTGATCGCGTCCGCGTTCGATCATTACGACTCGCGAGCGGGTGATCCGCATCTGCACACGCATGTGGTGATCTCGAACAAGGTGCAGACCGTCCACGACGGCAAATGGCGCTCACTCGACGGCCGCCCCCTCCACGCCGCGACCGTCGCCCTCTCCGAACTCCACGAAGCCGTGTTCGCCGACCACCTCACCCGCGCTTTCGGCGTCGCATGGGAGGCGCGAGACATGGGACGTGACCGCAACCCTGCGTGGGCGATCAGCACCGTGCCGGAGCGACTGGTGGCTGAGTTTTCATCCCGGTCCAGGCAGATCGATGAGGAGAAGAACCGGCTCATCGCCGAGTACGTCGCCCGTCACGGCAGGCAGCCGTCGCTGGCGACGGTCATCAAGTTGCGTGCGCAGGCGACGTTGGCGACCCGGCCGGAGAAGCAGGTTCGTTCCCTCGCGCACCTCACGAGTGAGTGGCGGGGACGTGCGTCGCACCTTCTCGGTGAAGATGCCACCCGCTGGGCCCGTACCGTCACCGCGAACGACGCGCCGATGCTGTTGCGCGCTGACGATGTGCCGTTGGACGTGATCGCTTCGCTTGGGCGCAGCG
>JAGQTK010000239.1 GCA_020439065.1 Microthrixaceae bacterium | reverse complement strand
TGAGCTGGCAGCGTCGATCGCCCAGCGCGCCGGCGAGTTGGCGCGCACGCGTCGCGCCGTGGGCGTGCAGATCGCTGCGAGGAAGTCCGCGGTGGCCGACATCGTCACGCACGCCGATCGCGAGGTTGAGCTGCTCATTCGCGGCCTGCTCGCCGATGCGCGGCCGGACGACGGATTTCTCGGTGAGGAGTCCGGCGCGGAGCGGGGCACTTCGGGTATCACCTGGGTCGTCGATCCGATCGACGGCACGGTCAACTACGCCTATGGCATCCCCGCGTATGCGGTCAGCATCGCCGCGGTCGAGGGGGAGCCGGAGCCGCAGCAGTGGACCGAGCTCGCCGCCGCGGTGTGCAACCCCGTGGCGGGCGAGCTGTTCACCGCCACCCGCGGCGGCGGTGCCTGGCTCGGTGCGCAGCGCCTGCACGTGAACACCGAATCGCCCGCCGGGCTCCTCGTTGCCACGGGCTTCGCCTACGACCCGGCGCGTCACGCGGAGCAGTTCGCGACGCTCGCGCGCGTTATGCCCCTCGCCCGAGACATCCGCCGAATCGGGGCCGCCTCGCTCGATCTCGCCTTTGTCGCCGCGGGGCGGCTGGATGCCTATTTCGAGCAGGGGCTCTGGCCCTGGGACCACGCCGCAGGCGCGCTGCTTGTGCGCGAGGCGGGCGGCAAGATCGGTGGCCACGCGGGTGCCGCACCGGGCCGCGAGCTCACCGTGGCGGCAGCGCCGGCGGTGTTCGACGAGCTGTTGCGCCGCATCGAGAACGCCTGAGGTGCGCGTGAGAGTTCTCACATATCGGGGCGTCTACATGGTGTTCCCAGGCTGGCCTCGCTAAGGTTTATCTATTCGTAACCATATTTCTGTCCCGACAGGACTGTGGTCTCATCCCGGAATTTCCCCTGTTGTTCAGTGCATTGCCCTGTGCGTTGCTCGGTGCGACCCGAATTGAGAGTCTGCGCGTTGCCCTTTGATACACCCCTGGCTGATGCTGTGCCTACGCGCCGCTCCAGCCGAGCAGGAGCTGTGTCGGCGACCCCGCCCCTCGGTGACGCGAATGCTCGTGACACGAATGCTCGTGCAACGAACACGCGTGACGCGAACGCCGAGCGTGACGTGATCGATCGTCGCGCGGAGCTGGTCGTGCCGGCCGAGCCGCTCGTGTCGGCCGAGCTGGTCGTGCCGGCGGCGCCGGCCGCGCGCCCACTGAGCCGCCGCGAACGCCGCGAGCTCCTCGCCGCGCAGGCCACGCAGCTTGCCCCCGCAGCCGAGGCGGAAGCGATCGTGCCGGCGGAGCCCGTGCTCGAGGCTGGGTCCGCCGCGGGGCCGGAGCTCACGGCGGAGATCGAGGCTGAGGTCGTGATCGAGGCCGAGGCCGAGGTCGTGCTCGAGGCCGATGTCGCGCTCGAGGCGGAGCCGAAGCCAGAGGCCGAGCCCGCAGCATCCACCTCGCCCCGACGTGGCGCCGAGACCGGCGCGTTGCACTTCACCGGCCCGTTGCACTTGGCCGGCGCGAGCGCGCTTCCCGTCGGCATGCCCCAGCGCCCCGCGTCGCCGCGCCCCGCCCCGGGCGACGGTGGCTCGACGCGTCCCGGCGGCGCGAACCCGGCGCAGCCGAAGTCTGCCCGGCGCAAGCGCAGCATGGCGGCCTCCGCATTCTCGGCCGGCGTGATGAGCATCGTCGCGCTGATGGCCGTCTCCGTCACCGCGCCGGCAGAAGCCGTCGCCGCGGCGAGCGACTCGATCGCGGTCACGACGATCGCCCCCGCGCCCGCGCAGGAGGTCATCAAGCCGGAGGAGATTCAGGCGTTCGTCGCCCCCGCCGAGGGGCAGACCGTCGAGCTCGACCGCGACCAGAACTACGCACTGACGACGTTCGAGCAGATTGCGATCGAGTCGGGGATCACGATGTCGTCGCTGTTCGTCAACGACGCGAACTCCGCCGTCCAGTGGCCCTTCGCGGTCGGCGTCGGCATGAGCTACGGCTACGGCATGCGCTCGGGCCGGATGCACCAGGGGATCGACTTCACGCCCGGCAGCGGTGCGCAGATCCAGTCGGTCGCCGACGGCACCGTTCGGATGGGCCCCGCCGGCGGTGCATACGGCGTGCACCTCTACGTCGATCACGTCGTCGACGGGCAGCGCATCTCGAGCCACTACGCGCACATGCAGGTCGGCTCGGTCCAGGTGAGCGACGGTCAGCAGGTCAAGGTCGGCGACCCGATCGGCAAGGTCGGAAACACCGGCCGCTCGTTCGGCGCGCACCTGCATTTCGAGATGCTCGTGAACGGCACGGAGGCCATCGATCCGCTCCCGTGGCTGCAGAAATACGCAGGGGGATGGCAGGGCTGACCCTCAGTTTCATGACTAGGGCAAGTCGATGGTATTCTCATCTAGTTGTCTGAAGCGCTTCGCTTCAAACTTCGCTCCGGTAGCTCAGTGGTAGAGCACTTCCTTGGTAAGGAAGAGGTAGTGGGTCCGATTCCCACAGGGGGCTCGGCTCGGTAGCTCAGATGGTTAGAGCGCACGACTCATAATCGTGAGGTCGGGAGTTCAAGTCTCCCCCCTGCTACCACGGAACTTGAATCTGCAACGAGACCATGGTGCCCTAGCGGCGTCCGCTATGCTGCGGCAGCGTTCACCAGTTCTCGGGAGACAGCGGCG
>JAGQTK010000238.1 GCA_020439065.1 Microthrixaceae bacterium | reverse complement strand
AGGCGAGCGCCCTTGTGCCCGACCGGGTCTTTCGTGACCTGCACGAGCACACGGTCGCCCGACTTGAGCGCGAGCTCGATGCGGCGCGGCTGGTTGCCGGTTTCGGCGGCGTCCCAGTCCACCTCGCCCGAGTACAGCACCGCGTTGCGGCCGCGCCCGATGTCGACGAATGCCGCCTCCATGCTGGGCAGCACGTTCTGCACGCGGCCGAGGTACACATTGCCGATGAGCGACGCGTCCTGGTTGCGGGCGACGTAGTGCTCGACGAGCACGCTGTCTTCGGTCACGGCGATCTGCACGCGGCCCGCCTTGGAGCGGACGATCATCGTGCGGTCGACGGCCTCACGGCGCGCGAGGAACTCGGCCTCGGTCACGACCGCGCGGCGGCGACCGGCATCCCGACCATCGCGGCGACGCTGCTTCTTGGCTTCGAGACGGGTCGAGCCCTTGATGCGCTGCGGCTCGGTGATCAGCTCGGCCACGCGCGGCTGGCGCACGCGCACCACCGTGTTGGTGTCGTCTCCCGACTCCTCGCGCTCCTCGCCCGAGCGCCGGCGCGAGCGGCGGCGAACCGAGCTCTGGCTCTCTTCGCCCTGACCACGATCGGCGTCCCAATCGCGCTCGTGGCCGGGTCGTGCCGGCAGCGGGATGATCTCGGGCGCATAGAAGATCAGGTCGGTCGTCACGGCGGAGACGAAGGGCGCCGCGAGCAGTCGCATCGCGACCGGGTCGAGCACGAGCGGCTGCTCGGCAACCTCTTCGCTCGCCGCATGCGCATCGGCTGCAGCGGGCGCTTCGGCTGCAACGGGCTCTGCAGGCGCGTCGGTCGCGCCGGCGTGCGCCGAGGCGTCACGCTGCGTCACGGGGTCTTCCGTGCCCGCGCCGGTTACGCTGTCCGCCCCGTCTTCGGGAGCGGGCGCGGCATCTGCCGAGGCCGCCGCGCCACCATCGGCGAGCGGTGATTGCGCACCGGCACCGGCCTGGTCTGCGGCTTCGCCCGCGGCTGGCGCTTCGGCTCGTGGCTCGTGCTGGGCCCCTTCGCCCGGCTGCTCGGAGCGCTCGCGCGCCTGGGACGCTAGCGCGTCCAGGGCGTCGCTGTGAGCGCTGTTGTGGTGATCGTTTGCATTGTTTTCATCAGCCATTACTGGCGCACTCCCTGGCAGGTGAACTCCGCGCGTCACCCGGCGACATCTCGTGCGGCCGCACCCGGCGTACCGCAAATCTTCATTCGGTGTGCGATCATCCCGTGGCTCGTGTGGCGAGGGGATTCGACCGCGAGGCAAGCAGTGCCTCAAAGTCATCTACGACGCCATATCCGGCGCGGCCGGACGAAGCATCCATGCCATTATCGCAGACTTCAGCGCATTTCGCGGGAGCGGGAGCGCACCTCGGCGGGAATCGGACGGTGCGCGCGGCGCGGCGCGACCAGCTTGCGCGCATGTCGCGGTGCGATAATTCGACTGTGTCTGCCATCCCCTCACGCACCCGGCCCGTCGGTCTCGCGATCTGGTTGATCCTCGCCGGAGTGATCGGCTGGTGGGCGGCGTTCCAACTCATGCTCGAGAAACTGCACGTGCTCGAGAACCCGGGCGCGTCTGCCACGTGCGATTTCAGCGTGCTGGTGCAGTGCTCGGCGAATCTCGATTCGCCGCAGGGCAGCATCTTCGGCTTTCCGAACCCGATCCTCGGCCTCGCCGCATGGGTCGCACCCATCGTGGTGGGCTTCGCGATCCTCGCGGGCGCCAGGGTTGCGAACTGGTTCTGGTGGTGCTTCGCGCTCGGGATGCTCGGCGGCTTCGTGCTCGTGGTGTGGCTGATCGTGCAGAGCATCTTCGTGCTCGGGACGCTGTGCCCGTGGTGCATGGTCACCTGGTCGGTGATGATTCCGAGCTTCTACGCGGTCATCATCCACCTGTTCCGCTCGGGCGCGTTGCCCGTCGGCAGCGGCGCACGACGTGGTGCGCAGCGGCTGATGGGCTGGCTCCCGTTGATGACGGTGCTGAGCTTCGTCGTGATCGCGGTGGTCGCGCAGCTGCGACTCGACGTGATCGGCAACATCTTCTGACCCGGAAGCCCGCCGCAGCTCGCGAAACGGCTCGGTCGGCATGCGCCGGCCGAGCCGTCTACAGCGGGGTGCCCGTGCGGGCCGCTGCGGGTCAGGCGAACCAGATGGCGAGCTCGCGCGCGGCCGATTCGGGGCTGTCCGAGCCGTGCACGAGGTTCTGCTGCACGCGCAGGCCCCAGTCACGGCCCAGGTCACCGCGAATGGTCCCCGGCGCGGCCGTGGTGGGGTCGGTGGTGCCGGCGAGCGAGCGGAACCCCTCGATCACACGGTTCCCGGCAAGCCGGATCGCGACCGACGGACCCGAGAGCATGAACTCGATCAGCGGCTCGTAGAACGGCTTGCCCTCGTGCTCGGCATAGTGCTCGGCCAACAGGTCGCGGTCCGGGTCGACGAGGCGCAGGTCGACGAGTGAATAGCCCTTGGCCTCGATGCGGGCGAGGATGCTGCCGGTCAGGCCGCGGGCCACGCCGTCAGGCTTGATCAGAACGAGCGTCTCTTCAGTGGTCATGTCAATCTCCAGGTTGGGAAGGGTTCGGAAATGGTGGGTGCACGCGCGCGATGGGTGCGGTGAGCGGGGGCCTACTCGTGCGGGTCTTGC
>JAGQTK010000237.1 GCA_020439065.1 Microthrixaceae bacterium | reverse complement strand
CCGTGGGCATGAGCACGATGGCATCGCCGCCGCCGATGATCTGCGCGATGGCCTCGGCCTGATCGCCGCGGAACGACTCGTAGCCGAATACGGTGTGCAGCGCTTCTTGCGCGGTGGCGAAGCGGGAGGGTGCTGCGGTGGGGTTGTGGGTGGCTGGGGTTGCGGGGGTGGCTGGGGCGCTTGGGGCGCCTGGGTTTGCGGGGGTGCGGCCGTATGTCGGCCCGCCGAATCCGCCGGCCGGCTCCCATTCCGGCGGTGGAGCGTCGTCCCACTCCGGCGGCGCGTCCTCGTCGAGGGGCGCCCAGGCGGGTTCGCCCCACTCGACCGCACCGCCACCGTATGAGGCGTCGGTGGCTGCGGAGTCGGAACCGGGGAATGGAGTCACGCGTTCAACGGTACCCGCAGCCACCGACATTGGGTGCCGGAAAGGTGGTGACGCGAGCCGTTGGCGGGCGGATGCTGCGCTCGCAATGTTCTTCGAAAGAGGTATCCACAGATGTGCTACTTCATCGATTGAATGTCTGAGGCTACTGCGACAATGAAGACATGAACCCCACCGAAGGCAGCGTTGCTCCCGGAGCCGTGCAGGCGCGGTATCCACTCGCGCCGGGCGCGGATGGTGGCGCGTTCTCGATGAGCTCACGTGCACGGTCTGCCGCCGGTGGGCGCGGGGGTGTGGGTGCACAGGGGCGCGGGGGCGGTGCAGAGGGGCGCGGGGGCGCTGGCGGGAGCCGTGCGGCCACTGACGAGCACTCGAGGATCGCGGCCGACGAACTCGGCTCGTTCGCCGCGGGGTCACACCCGGAGTTCGACGCGGGTCAGCGGGCGCGGCTGCGGGCAATTGAGGCACGGCTGGTCGATGGCGAAGCGGGCGTGCGCGCGTGGAGCGCGGAACGCGCCGAGCTCATGTGCGCGGCCGCCGAGATCGCCGCCGAGGCGGCCGCTCGCAGCGAGCGGAACAGTCGTTGCATTGAGATGCCGTACCGATCGATTGCGGCCAGCCTCAGCGCCGAGCTGCGGATCAGTGGCCGCACCGTGGAGCGCGAGCTCGACGAGGCACCCCGCTTGGTGCACGAGTTCTCCGCGACTCACGCGGCACTGCGCGCGGCGCGCATCTCTCGCGCCCACGCCGACGCAATCGTGCGCGCGGGAGCGACCCTGCCCGATCCCGAGGCGCGCGCCGACTACGAAGCCGCGATCGTACCGATCGCCGAACGTGAAACGCCCGGGCGCACCCGCCATTTGGCCGGGGTGCTCGCTGCGCGCGTGGACGGACGCACGTTCGCTGATCGGCACACCGCTGCCGCTGCCGACCGGGGTATCCGGATCATCGACCTGTCAGACGGCATGTCCGAGTTCACCGCGACGGTGCCGACCGTATTTGCGCATGCCGTGAAAGACCGGCTCCTGCAGATGGCGCACAGCATCATCGACGCTCGCCCACCTCGCCAGCCGCACCGTGGGCCCGGGTCTGCGTTCGGACGAGCCGCGATGGGCGCCGTCCAGGCCGTTCCAGCGGCCACCGTCGGTGTCGCCGCGGGGGTCGCCGCGGGCGCAGGCGTGGATGCAGAAGCAGCGGCAGGGGCTTGTTCCACCGCCGCGCCGGAGGCGCAGGACGCTCGGGAGGAGCAAGGCGTGCGGGAGGAGCAGGACGCGCGGAAGGTGCAGGAACTGTGCGCGGATGTCTTCCTCGAGCTCTGCCTGGCTGGCTCCCCCAGCGCGCACATCGGCAAGACGGCGCTGGGTTCGATCCAAGGCCGCGTGCAGATCTCGATATCGATGCTCTCCCTGATGGGACGCAACGACAACCCCGCCACTTTGGCCGGCATCGGCCCGATCGACGCGGCCACCGCGCGCGCGATCGCCGGCGCAGCATCCGGCTGGGATCGAGTGCTAACGCACCCGATCACCGGCACGGTGCTTGCCGTCGACCGGTACACCCCGAGCGCGGAGCTGAAGCGCACCCTCCGGGTGCGAGACCAGCACTGCCGGTTTCTCGGTTGCCGGCAACCCGTCCACCAAACCGATCTCGACCACACCCAGGACTACGCGCTCGGCGGCAAGACGCGCGAGAGCAACCTCGCCCACCTCTGCCGGCGGCATCACATGTTGAAACACGCAAGCGCATGGACGGTGGTGCAGCGACCGGGCGGAATCCTGGAATGGACCAGCCCGACCGGCAAGGTGCATGCCGACATCCCGATCAGCACGGTGATGTTCAAACCGGATCCCGACTGGAACGACTGGCTCGCCGCCGCCGATGCGGATCCCGGCGCCGATCCGCCACCGTTCTAGGTGTACTGACCTCGACCGTTGTTGATTCGGTCGATGGGGGTCTTGCCTCCGATGCCGAGGTGGGCTCTGTCTAGGTTGTAGTGGTTGAGCCAGGTCGTCAAGCCCGCGGCTCGGGCGTCGTTGGAGGTCCAGGGCTGGGCGTAGGCCCACTCGGTAGCGAGGGTCCGGTTCAGGCGCTCGACTTTCCCGTTTGTCCAGGGGCAGTGGGGCTTGATGAACTTCTGCCGGATACCGTGCGCGTTGATCACACTGCGGAACGCGGTCGAGTGGCGGTAGGCGAACGCGTTGTCGCTGATGACGCGCTCGACCCTCACGCCCAGGCGCGCGTAGAACGCGATTGCCCGGTCGAGGACACCAGCCGCGGTGGTGCCTTTCTCGTCGTCGTGGATCT
>JAGQTK010000236.1 GCA_020439065.1 Microthrixaceae bacterium | reverse complement strand
CTCCGATCCCTGGAACCCGAAGCGGTACTCGATGTCGATGGTGCCGGCCGAGTAGTGCGCGCGGTCCTCCGCGGGCACGTCGTAGCGGCGGAGGTTCTCGGGGTCCACGCCCAGGTCGACGAACCAGTTCCAGCACGCCTCGACCCAGTCCTTGAACCAGGCATCGGCCTCGCTCGGCGGCGTGAAGTACTCGATCTCCATCTGCTCGAACTCGCGGGTGCGGAAGATGAAGTTGCCGGGCGTGATCTCGTTGCGAAACGCCTTGCCGATCTGGCCGACGCCGAACGGCGGCTTGCGCCGCGAGGCCGTGACCACGTTGTTGAAGTTCACGAAGATGCCCTGCGCGGTCTCGGGGCGCAGGTAGTGCACGGCAGACTCGTCGTCGACGGCGCCGAGGTAGGTCTTCATGAGGCCCGAGAACTCGCGGGGCTCGGTCCAGGCGTCGCGGGTGCCGCAGTTCGGGCACGCGATCTCGGAGAGCCCGTTCTCTGGCTTACGGCCCTTCTTGGCCTCGAACGCCTCCTCGAGGTGGTCGGCGCGGAAGCGCTTGTGGCAGCTCGTGCACTCGACCAGCGGGTCGGTGAAGGTCTCGATGTGACCGGAGGCCTCCCACACCTTGGTGGGGAGGATGATCGACGAGTCGAGGCCGACCATGTCTTCGCGGCCACGCACGAATGCCTGCCACCAGAGGCGCTTGATGTTTTCCTTCAGCTCGACGCCGAGGGGGCCGTAGTCCCATGCAGAGCGCGAACCGCCGTGAATCTCACCCGCCTGAAAGACGAATCCGCGGTGGCGGGCGAGGGCGATGACCTTATCAAGGCGTGAAAGGGCGGCCATGGTGGCTCCAATGGTCGAGAGTGAGAAGGCCGGAATCGGCGCTCCCAGTCTAGGCGAGGTGGATCCCTCAGACCGCCCGCACCGACGCGGTGCCCAGCTGCCCAACCGAGGTGTGGCCGGCGAGCGCCATGGTGATCTCGAGCTCGGCGATGTGGTTGCGCACGACCTCCTGCACCCCGGCCTGGCCGGCGATCGCGAGCCCGTAAGCGTAGGGCCGCGCGATCGCGACCACGCTCGCGCCAAGCGCCAACGCGATGGCTGCGTCCGCGCCCCCGCGAATCCCCGAGTCGAACACGATCGGCACCCGGCCGCCGAGCCGCTCGGCGATCTCGGGCAGCGCAGCCAGCGTCGGCACGGACTGATCCACCTGCCGGCCGCCGTGATTCGAGACCCACACGCCGTCGACGCCGGCGTCCAACGCAGCGGTGGCATCGTCCGGGTGCATGATGCCCTTCAGGATGATCGGCAGCGTCGTCCACGCCCGCGCCTTGGCAAGATCCCCCCATGTCAGGGTCGGCGTCGAGAACACGCTCTGGAACGTCTCGACCTCGGCCGCCGGCACCGAATCGGCCGAGCCACCGGCCGCCTGTACCCGCTCGCGAACCAGCCGCGCGAAGACCGGGTCGCTCGTGTACTGCGCGATGCCGAGGCCCCGGCTGAAGGGACTGTACGCCAGGTCGAGGTCGCGTGTGCGCCAGCCGAACAGGTGCGTGTCGAGGGTGATCACGATCGCTTCGCAGCCGGATGCCTCGGCACGGCCCAGCAGCGAGGCGTTGAGCCCGTCCGAGCTCGTCCAGTACAGCTGAAACCAATGCGGTGCGTCAGGGGTCGCGGCGACCACCTCTTCCATGGGTCGCGACGCCTGGTTCGACAGCGTGTACGGCACGCCGAGCGCCGCCGCCGCGCGCGCGACCGCGACATCCGCCTCCGCGTCGAGCATCTCCATGACCCCGAGCGGGGCGAGGACGAACGGGGTGGGCCGCCGTGCGCCGAACAGCTCGGTCGAGAGGTCGCGCTGCGAGACGTCTCGCAGCACCCGGGGCCAGATCTGCCAGCGGTCGAACGCCGCCCGGTTGGCCGCAGCGGTGCGCTCGGCCCCGGCGCTGCCCGTGACATAGGCGGATGCCTCCGGGCTCATCACCTGGTGCGCGGCGGCTTGGAGCACGTCGGGGTGCACCGGCACGAGCGAGCGTGTGCCGCTGAGGCCATCGCGATAGATCGTGCCTTGCGCGGCCCGCGAGAATCCGTGGGTCGGGGTGTGCGGGGAATCGAGAGGAACAGCGTCGTTGCCGGTCATGGTTCGAGCCTAGGGGGAGCGCCGCGAGATCCAGCGCGGCGCTCCCGCTGCGCCGGATCTCGCGGCGCCTCCCAGGCCGCAGTGCCTACCAACCGGCAGTGCCTACCAACCCGCAGTGCCTACCAAATGGTGACGCGCTTGTCCTCGTCGAGCCAGAGCGCATCACCCGGCTGCACATCGAACGCCTCGTAGAAGGCGTCGATGTTGCGCACGATCTGGTTGCAGCGGAACTCGTTGGGCGAGTGCGGGTCGATCGTGAGCAGGCGGATGGTCTCGGCGTCGCGCGATTTCTGCTGCCAGATCTGCCCCCACGACAGCAGCAGGCGCTGCACGCCGGTGAGCCCGTCGATCACGGGCGCCTCGGCGCCACCGAGCGAGAGCTCGTAGGCCTTCAGCGCGATCCCGAGGCCGCCCAGATCGCCGATGTTCTCGCCGATCGTGAGCGCACCGTTGACGAAGTGCTCGGGCGTCGCCGCGGGGGCAAGCGCGCCGTACTGCTCGATCAGCGAAGCGGTGCGCGCCTCGAACGCCTCGCGGTCGGCGTCGGTCCACCAGTCGTG
>JAGQTK010000235.1 GCA_020439065.1 Microthrixaceae bacterium | reverse complement strand
CGTGTTCATGCAGTACGAGATCACCGATGTGAAGAGCAAGTACGACTTCACGATCGTCGGTGAGCTGCCGAAGAAGAACATCGACACCGGCATGGGCCTCGAGCGCGTCGCCTTCATCAAGCAGGGCGTCGACAACATGTACGAGACCGACCAGGTGCGTCCGGTCCTCGATCGTGCAGCGCAGCTGAGCGGGCGTGAGTACGGCGCCGACCCTGCAGACGATGTGCGCATGCGCGTGATCGCCGACCACGTCCGCTCCTCGCTCATGCTGCTCAGCGACGGCGTCACCCCCTCGAACGAGGGTCGCGGGTACATCCTCCGACGCCTGATGCGCCGCGTGATTCGCGCGATGCGCCTGCTCGGCGTCGAGGGCCCCACCTTCCTCGAACTGTTCACGGCGTCGCGCGACGCGATGGCGTCGGCGTATCCCGAGGTCAAGACCGATTGGGAGCGCATCTCGAAGTACGCGCTCGCGGAGGAGCAGACCTTCCTGCGCACCCTCGCCGCCGGTTCGCACATCCTCGACGAGGCGCTCACGGCGACCCGGACCAGCGGTGAAGCGGCCCTCGCCGGACCGCAGGCCTTCCTGCTGCACGACACCTATGGCTTCCCCATCGAACTCACGCTCGAGATCGCGCAGGAAGCGGGCCTGAGCGTCGACCGCGTCGCGTTCAACGAGCTGATGCAGGCACAGCGCGACCGTGCGAAGGCCGATGCGCTCTCGAAGCGGCGCACACTCGCCGATCACAGCGTGTACCGCGAGTTCCGCGCCCTCGGCGAGACCGAGTTCGTCGGCTACACCGAGCTCGAGACGCACTCCCGCGTCCTCGGCATCCTGGTCGATGGCGTGTCGGTCGATCGCGCCGGTGAGGGGCAGATCGCCGAGATCATCCTCGCCGAGACGACCCTCTATGCGGAGGCCGGCGGGCAGGCCGCCGATAAGGGCCTGATCGTCGGTCCCGGCTTCGAGCTCGAGGTCCTCGACGTGCAAAAGCCCGTCCCGGGGCTGGTCAGTCACATGGTGCAGGTGATCGCGGGCGAGGTGGCAGTGGATGCTGCGGCAACGACCGTGGTCGACGCATCCAATCGTCGTGGTGCCACGCAGGCGCACTCGGGAACGCACATCGTGCATGCCGCGATTCACGAGATTCTCGGCAAGAGCGCGAACCAGTCCGGCTCGTTCAACAAGGCGGGCTACCTGCGCCTGGACTTCAGCTGGAGCGAGGCGCTCTCGGCCGAGACGCGCAGCGAGATCGAAGAGGTCGCCAACAACGCGGTGCGCGAGAACTTCGCGGTCACCACGCGCGTCCTGCCCATCGCGGAGGCGAAGGAGCTCGGCGCGATGGCGCTGTTCGGCGAGAAGTACGGCGACACGGTGCGGATGGTCGACATCGGCGGTCCGTGGTCGCGCGAGCTCTGTGCGGGAACGCACGTCGGCTCGACGGCAGAGATCGGCCTCATCAGCGTCGTCGGCGAGCAGTCGGTCGGCGCATCGAACCGCCGCATCGAGTCACTGGTGGGCACGGAGGCGTTCCGTGAGCTCGCGGCCGAGCGCGCGATCGTCTCGACGCTCACCTCGTCGCTGAAGACGCCGCGCGAGCAGCTGCCGCAGCGCATTGCGGAGCTCAGCGCGAACCTGCGGGCCGCCGAGAAGAAGATCGCCGCGTTCGAGGCGCGTGCGCTCATGGAGCGCGTGCCCGTGCTCGCCGCCGGTGCCGCGCGCGCGGGCGGCGTGGCGCTCGTGGCGGAGTCGCTCGGCGCCGTTGGCTCGGCCGATGACCTGCGCTCGCTGGTGCTCGGCGTGCGCGACAAACTGGGCACCGAGCCCGCGGTCGTCGCGCTCGGCGCCGTGGTCGGCGAGCGCCCGGTGGTGATCGTCGCGACCAACGAGGCTGCGCGTGGCCGCGGTGCCAAGGCGGGTGCCCTCGCGAAGGGCGCGGCCGGTGTGCTCGGCGGCGGCGGCGGCGGACGCGACGACGTCGCGCAGGGCGGTGGCACCGACGCGGGCAAGCTGGTCGAAGCCCTCGCTTCGGTGGCGCAGGGGCTGGCGGCGACGAGCGCGTGAGCGGCTTTCGTCCCGGCGTGCGCATCGGCGTCGACGTCGGCAAGGCACGCATCGGCGTGGCCCGGTGCGACATGCACGGGATGCTGGCGACCCCGGTTGAGACCGTGCCACGGGCGAAGGGCGACCCCGTCGCCCGGATCATCGAGATTGCGCTCGAGCACGACGCCTTTGAGCTGGTCGTCGGCCTGCCGCTTGGCATGTCTGGCGGCGAGACGCCCTCGACCGCAGACGCGCGCGCATTCGCCGGGCTGCTCGCGGCCGCGTGGCACGCGGCCGGGGGAGCGCACCCGGTCCGGATGGTCGACGAGCGGCTGAGCACGGTCTCGGCACATTCCGCGCTGCGTGGTGCGGGAAGATCCCAGCGTTCCTCTCGTAGCATTGTGGATCAGGTTGCCGCCGTCGTGCTCCTGCAGCACGCGATCGACACCGAGAAGCTCACCGGCACCCCGCTCGGCGAGACCGTGCCCACACCCCCACCAGGCGACGTCGCCGACCCCGCTCAGGCGGACGGCGCGTAACCTCACCGCGCTGAGCAGACGGAGCTGACCGCATGACCGATACGTCAACGCCGCCCGGCGACGATTTCACCGACGTGTTCGGCGATCTGCCCGATCCGCGCGCGCAGCGGCCGCAC
>JAGQTK010000234.1 GCA_020439065.1 Microthrixaceae bacterium | reverse complement strand
TGATCTACTCGACGCTGTTCGCGTCGCGCTGGGTGTTCACCAAGAACGGGTCGCGACGCGCGATGCTCGTCTATGCGCTCAGCTACGTCGTCATCTACTTCGTCGGCTTGCTGTGCATCGCCGGCATCCGGGCGCTCGATTGGCCCGAGTATCTGAACGCGCTCAGCACCATCGTCACCGCTCCCCTGGGTTTCGTGGCGGGGCGGCTAGTATTTCGTGAGCGCAAACGTGAGGAGAGCATCGATGACTGACGCCGATCAGTACTTCGTACACCCGCAGGGCATCTGTGAGAGCACGCAGATCGGCGCCCGCACACGCGTGTGGGCGTTCTCACACGTGCTTCCGGGCGCCGTGATCGGCGAAGACGGCAACATCAACGACCATGTGTTCGTCGAGAACGACGTGATCATCGGCGACCGCGTGACGCTGAAGTCGGGTGTGCAGGTCTGGGACGGCATTCGCCTCGGCGACGACGTCTTCATCGGCCCCAATGCGACGTTCACGAACGATCGCTTCCCGCGCAGCAAGCAGTACCCGGATTCCTTTGCCCGCACGACCATTGAGGATGGCGCGTCGATCGGAGGCGGCGCGGTGATCCTTCCCGGCATCCGGGTCGGGCGTCGAGCGATGGTCGGCGCGGGCGCAGTCGTCACGAAGGACGTGCCCCCGTACGCGATCGTCGTCGGCAACCCGGCCCGAATCGTCGGCTACGCCGAGACCGCAGGGCCTGCAGCCACCGGCACCACGACGGAACTCGGCACGCCAGAAGGGCTCACCGCTCTGCGCACCGTCAGCGATATTCGTGGCGACCTGCTGCCGATCGATCTGCCTGAGTCCGTGCCGTTCGTCCCGCAGCGGGTGTTCTTCGTGCACGGCGTGCCCTCGAAGGAGGTGCGCGGCGAGCACGCGCACCGCCGCTGCGAGCAGTTCCTCATCTGCGTCACCGGAAGCGTCTCGTGCATCGTCGACGACGGCAGCACCCGACGCGAGTACGTGCTCGACCACCCGTCCAAGGGACTGCACATGCCCCCGATGACCTGGGGCACGCAGTACGACTACAGCCCCGACGCGGTTCTGGCGGTGTTCGCATCTGAGAAGTACGACGACGCCGACTACATTCGCGACTATGAGGAGTTCGTCGCACTGGCGCAGCCCCAGTGAGGAACACGTCCACCCGACCGAAGACAGCCGCCCCTTGGGCATCTTCGCCGCTGCAGACTCTGGCTGCCGGCATCGTCGTATTCGCGCTGCAGTGGATGCACGGCCCCGCGGACGCATTCGTCTACGACGCTGCGCAGTACTGGGAAGGCGCGCTCGCGCTCCTGAACGGGGGTGACGTGACCGGCGCGGGCGTGCTCGAGATGCGCGGTGCGCTCTCTCCGCTCGTCTACCTGCTCCCGGCGCTCGTCACCACGGCGCTCGGTCCATGGGCGGCGGCATGGTCGGTCCTCGCGTGGAACGCGCTCCTCGCGGTGGTGCTGCTCGTCGTGCTCATCCCCCGCATCGCGGAGCAGATCACCCCAGGCCGCCGCACCGCGCGCGTGTGGGTGTCTGCGCTGCTCGGCGGAATCGTCCTCTCCGGCTTCGCCCGATTCCCCCTGCTCGACGTGTGGTCGGTCACGATCGCCCTCGCCGGGCTGTACGCCCTCCTCGTGGGTCGCCGTTGGTTCACCCTGGCCGCGGGCGGGCTCGCACTCGCGGTCGCGGTCAACCTGCGGCCTTCCTATCTCGTCCCCGTGATGATCGCAGCGATCGTGCTCCTGATCGCACGCCCCCGCCACGTCGTCTGGGCGGCACCGGGAGCTGCCTTCGGCGCATCCGCCCAAGCCCTGTTCAACATCACCGTGTTCGGACAACTGAGCTTCAGCCCAGTCGCGACTCCACTTCTGCTGCGGGTCCAAGCCGCCCAGGCCACCTATGGCGTGCGCTACGACACGGTGGTCAGCGGTGAGCAGCACCCACAGCAGTGGTACTGCGACCCCGCCTATGCGGGGCTTCTCCTCGACGACCACGTGCCGACCGGACCGCTCGACGTCGTGATGTCGGCAGTCTCACACCTCCCGCAGTCGCTGTGGTTCCTCAGCGAGAAGGCCTCGTCGAGTCTCTTCTGGACCTTTGGGACGCCGTACGAACCCGCGCCGGGTGCCGGCCTGGGCGCCATGACCATCGCCGTCGTCGCCGTCGCCACGTTCGGCGTCGTGGCGCTGATCTGGCGCCTGATCATCAACTGGTCGATCCGTGCCACACGGCTGCACGCGCTCGCGCTGCTCGGCTTCTGGTTCGGCGCACTCGGCACGCTCGTGTTCGCCACGCCTGAGACTCGCTTCGCGCTCCCGCTGGTGCTCGTGGGCCTGATCGGTCTGCTCGTCGCGCCCCCCGCTGCGGCATGGGGCGATGGCAGCCGCCGCTCCGCGATCGTCGCGCTTGCCGCCGCGGTGGCGCTCTCTGGGTGCCTGCTGCTGATCGGGGAGTCGGGGCTGGATCACCCGGTGCCGCCGGGACCGTTGGCGGACGCAGACAGCTGCGCAGAGCTCACCGCACCGTCGGGCCGCTAGCCGCAGCTCCCGCAGCCAGCATCACGCGGTCGCGGGCGGGCGCTCGACCCTACGCGCCGTCGACGAGGCGCGCGACCTCGGCCAGTCGAGGATGCAGACGGTCCTTGTCCGAGAGTTCCGCCCGCTCGAGCGGGATCGGCCACTCAATCGCCGCATCCTCGTCAGCCAGGTTCACGAACGTGTAGTCACCCTGCGCTTCGGG
>JAGQTK010000233.1 GCA_020439065.1 Microthrixaceae bacterium | reverse complement strand
AGCCTCCGCGCCCTCGAGGCCGGCAAGAGCCCGGCGGGCGAGCTGCGCATCGAGCGAGCCCCGGGCGGGCGCTTCCGCGCACACGTCTTCCCAACCTCGGCCGTCGACGGGCTGCTGCTGAGCGGCTTCCGCGGCGAGGTGTGGATGCGCCCCGGCGTCACCGAGCAGCAGGTGCGCGCGAGCGCCGGCCTGGCCCAGCTGAACCCGGAGCGCACCGGGGGAATCGGCCTCGTGCTCGGTGCGGGCAATGTCACCAGCATCCCGCTGCTTGATGCGCTGTACGAGCTGCTCGCCTTCAACCGCGTCGCGCTGCTGAAGCTGAACCCGACCCAGGACGCGCTGCTGCCGGTGTTCACGCGCGCCTTCGCGCCGCTGATCGACCTGGGCCTGGTGCGGATCGTGACCGGGGCGGGTGACGTGGGCGCCTACCTGACCGGGCACCCCGACATCGCGCACGTGCACATCACCGGCTCGGCCGCCACGCACGACGCGATCGTGTGGGGCACCGGTGAGGAGGCGGCGCGGCGCAAAGCGGAAGGCACCCCGCTGCTGCGCACCGAGATCTCGAGCGAGCTGGGCGGCGTCTCGCCCATCATCGTCGTGCCGGGCCGCTGGTCGAAGGCCGACCTGCGCTTTCAGGCCGAGCACATCACCACGATGCGCCTGCAAAACAGCGGGCACAACTGCATCGCCGGGCAGGTCGTGCTGCTGAGCGCCGACTGGCCGCAGAAGCACGAGTTTCTCGTCGAGCTGCGCGACGCGTACGCCCGCGCCCCCAAACGCCCGGTCTGGTATCCGGGCGCCGAGCAGAAGCTGGCGGATGCCGCGGCCGCCTACCCGCGCGCAGAGCGCCTTGGCGACGGCTCCAGGCTGCTCGTCGACCTCACGGCCGACGACGACGCGTCGGCGATGGAGCACACTGAGTACTTCGCCCCGGTGCTCGGCGTCGTCGAGCTGGAGGGGCGCGGGCAGCGCTTCGTCGACGCCGCGGTCGACCACGCCAACGACAGCCTCACGGGCACCCTGGGTGCGAACGTGCTGATCGACCCGGTCACGCGGCGCCGACTCGGTGACGGCTTCGAGGCCGCGATCGAGCGCCTGCGCTACGGCGCCATCGCCATCAACACGTGGACCGGCGTCGCGTTTCTCACCTCTGGCTGCACCTGGGGCGCATACCCGGGCGCCACCCTCGAGAACGTGTCGAGCGGGATCGGGGTCGTGCACAACTCCTGCCTGCTCGACGGCGTCGAGCGCTCGGTGGTGCGCGGCCCGTTCCGGCCCTTCCCGCGCTCGGTCGCGCCGAGCTCGCTCATCGCGGGTGATTTCTCGCTCCTGCCCAAGCCGCCGTGGTTCGTCACCGCGCGCACCGCCGCCCAGGTGAGCGAGGGACTCACCGAATTCCAGACGAAGCGGAGCGCGCTCGGGCTCGTTCGCACGCTGCTGGCCGCGTTGCGGGCGTAGCCCGCGGAGGCGCGCGGCGGCGCGCCTCCGCAAGGCGCCCGTGCTGAAGAGAAGGTGCCACCGCCTGAGAAATGGGCGAGAATGGGGACGGGAGGCAGGCCGTGGAGCACAACACCGGAATCATCGACGTCAATCACGACGTCGCAACCTGCACCGTCTGCTTCGCCCCGGAGAAGCAGGAGCACGCCTGGTGGGAGGCGAGGCCCGAATCCTCACGGCTCGTCGGCCTCGTGGTCGCGCGGGAGGACATGCCCTCGGTCACCGAGCAGCGCAACCGGCTGAGCCGCTTCGGCGTGCCGATCGCCGGGTTCCGGCATCCCGCCGCTGAGACCCTCGAGAGCTGGCGCGAGCGCCTGCACCGCTTCTTCGACACGCTCTCGCCCGGCGATGTGCTCGTGGTCGCGAACGTGCACGCCCTCGGTCGCGACCTCGCCGAAGAGACCGCGGCGGTCGCCGAGCTCAGCCGGCGCGGCATCGTCGTCAAGGTGCTCTCGCACGGCTCCGGGCACCTGCACTCGGCCGGGCGCTAGCGGCGAGGCCGGCACGGCCGCGGGCGATCGTGGCGAGGACTGCGCCGCCGCGTCAGCCCGCGACGTACGCGCGCAGGTGAGTGGCCGTGAGCGTATCGGCCGAGGCCACCAGCTGCGCGGGGGTGCCCTCGAACACGATCGACCCGCCTTCGTGCCCGGCACCGGGGCCGATGTCGATGAGCCAATCGGCATGCGCCATCACCGCCTGGTGATGCTCGATCACGATCACGGTGTTGCCTGCCTCGACGAGGCGGTCGAGCATGCCGAGCAGGTGCTCGACGTCGGCGAGGTGCAGGCCGTTCGTGGGCTCGTCGAGCACATAGATCGCGCCATCCTTCGCCATCGAGATCGCGAGCTTCAGGCGCTGGCGCTCCCCGCCCGAGAGCGTGTTCAGCGCCTGGCCGAGGGCGATGTAGCCGATGCCGACATCGATCATGCGGGCAAGCAGCTTCTGCGTCTGCCCCGGCTTCTTGGCGGCGAAGAACGTGGATGCCTCCGCCACCGTCATCGCCAGCACCTCGGCGATGTTTCGGCCATCGAGCCGGTACTCGAGCACCTCGTCGCTGAACCCGCTGCCGCCGCACAGCTCGCACAGCGTCTCGACGGTGGAGGCGAAACCGAGCTCGGTGATGATCATGCCAAGCCCGCGGCACGCCGGGCAGGCACCCTCGGAATTCGCGCTGAACAGGCCGGGCTTGACCCCGTTCGCCTTCGCGAAGGCGGCGCGAATCGTATCGAGCAGCCCGGTGTAGGTCGCCGGGCTGCTG
>JAGQTK010000232.1 GCA_020439065.1 Microthrixaceae bacterium | reverse complement strand
ACACCATGTCGACGCGGGCGTAGGCCAGGTGCACGAGCTGCCCGGCGAGGGCCGTGAGCTCGAAGCCACGCCCGCCCACGGCGAGCTCGAGGGGCGCGACATCGCCGAGCCCGCGGGCGATCGGCTGGATGGCCCCGCGCACGGAGGCCGTGACGATCAACGGTGACGCGCCGTCCCAGGTCGTCATCGCACGCAGCACGGTCAGGCGCCGGCCGACGATCTCGGGGCTCGGGCTCAGGCGCTCGTGCGGGAGGGTCTCCCACGCCGGGAAGTGCAGCACGGTGGCGCCGGGCAGCATCGCTGCAAGCGCGGGACCGAGCGATTCGGCGCGGCGACCGGTCGGCGCGATGGCCAGGAGCGCGGCGGGCACCCCGCGCTCGGCACGCCGGGTGACCAGCGCCGAAAGCAACGGCGCATCCGCGCCATCCACCATCGAGAAATCGGCGTCGACCTGCGCCATCGACAATGCGCTGCGAACGGTCTCACCCGTCGCCAGCGCGTGAACAATCCCGGACACACTCACCGAAGAAGTCTACGGGAGCCCGCCGGCCGCGCTCACGGCTTCGGTGCGTGGTGGCGCTGCTGGGCAGCGACAAGCCCCTGATCGATGATCTGCTCGACCGCGTCGGCGGCGTCTCCCACGAGGATCGGCAGCGTCGGGCGCTCGCTCGGGCCGAACTCGCTCAGCACCCAATCCGCGGGGTCCTGTCGGCCCGGCGGACGGCCGATGCCCACGCGCACGCGGGTGAAGTCGGGGGTGCCGAGGGCCTTGGCGATGTCGCGGACCCCGTTGTGCCCGCCGTGCCCGCCACCGGCCTTGAGCCTGAGCGAATCGAAGTCGATGTCGAGCTCGTCATGCACCACGATGACCCGCTCCACCCCGATGTCGTAATAGGCGGCGAGCCCCGCCACCGGCCCACCCGAGACATTCATGAATGAATTCGGTTTTGCCAGGATGAGCTTGGGCCCGCCCGGCCGCAGCCAGGTCTCTGCCACGCGGGCGTTCGCCTTGTGCGCCTTGAAGCCGGCGCCGTGCCGCGCCGCGAGCTCGTCGACCACGAACTGCCCGATGTTGTGTCGGGTCGCCGCATAGCGCGGGCCGGGGTTGCCGAGGCCGACCACAAGCCAGGTGTTGCCCACCGGTTCCTCCTTCATCGACGACGAAGCCCGCCCCCACCAGCGCATGGGGAAGCGGGCTCCGTCGCGTGTCACGTGTGACGTGCTTACTCGGCTGCGGCGCCCTCGGCGCCTGCCGCCTCGTCCTCATCGGCGGCCGCACCGGCGGGGGTCGAGACGCCGATGATGAGCAGGTCGGGCTCGTCGACGAGCGACGCGCCCCGGGGCAGCTCGATGTCGGCGGCGTAGATGTGCGCGCCGTCTTCGCGACCGGTGACGTCGACCACGACGTTCTCCGGGATGTGCGTGGCCTCGACGTCGAGTCGCAGGCTGACGGCGTCGAGGTTGAAGATCGTGCCGGGGGCGGTCTCGCCGGTGACGTGCACGGGCACCTCAACCTGGACGCGCTCGCCCTTCTTGACGACGATCAGGTCGATGTGCTCGACGATCTGCAGCACGGGGTCACGCTGCACATCCTTCACGAGCACCAGCTGCGAGGCGCCGGCGATGTCCAGGTCGAGCAGTGCGTTGGCGCGGCGGATGAGCAGCGTCACCTGGTGCCCGGGCAGCGCGACGTGCTGCGGCTCGGCGCCGTGACCGTAGATGACGGCGGGGATCTTGCCGGCGGCGCGCAGGCGACGGGCGAAGCCCTTGCCGAAGTTCTCGCGCAGCTCGGCGACAACCTTGTTGTCTTCAGACATTTCGTACTCCTTGATGGTCGCTTGGGCGACCGCGTATGCGGGCGGCGGTGCCGACCCGATTCCTGGTGTGCTCAACTCGAACGCAAGCGCGTGAGGAGACCCGTCGGGCCCACATCACCGCGTCGATCACGGATGCCGGTGACGCGTGTCATACGGAGGTCGTGGCATCCCTCGCCGAAGTTCATCACCGAGTCTACCTGCTACCTTGGGGGGCATGGATCCGAACCTCCCTTCACAGATCATCCTCGGTGTTCTCGGCGGCGTGTCCGCCATCGCGCTCATCGCCGGCGCCCTTGCACTTTGGTCGATGGGTCGCCAGGCGAACTACCGCGGCTGAGTCGTCGGCGGTGCGCGCGGCACCGTGCGCGCGCCCGAGCGTGATCTCCACGCGGGACGCGCTCCGGCGGGCACGTCCCCGCGCTAGCCTTGGGGCAGCGCCATGGGTCGCATCGGCCCGGCGGCGGAGCCAATCAAGGAGCCATCGTGTCTGAAAACGTCGTGCCTGCCCACCAGACCGCGCCGGCTGCCCCGAGCACCAGCGCGGGCGCCGCGAACATCGGCGTCGTCGGGCTCGCGGTGATGGGCTCCAACCTGGCGCGAAATCTCGCGAGCCGCGAGGGCAACACCGTCGCGGTGTACAACCGCAGCCACGAGCGAACCGACCACCTGCTCGCCGCCCACCCCGAGGCCGGCTTCGTCCCGGCCTACGATTACGCCGGCTTCGCCGCCGCGCTGCAGCGGCCGCGCACCGCCATCATCATGGTGCAGGCAGGCCGGGCCACCGACGCCGTCATCGACGCGCTCGTGGACGTGTTCGAGCCCGGTGACATCATCGTCGACGGCGGCAATGCGCTGTTTACCGACACCATCCGCCGCGAGCGCGCGATTCGGGCGACGGGCATCAACTTCGTCGGTGCCGGCATCTCCGGCGGCGAGGAGGGCGCCCTCACCGGCCCCT